>JBFEQR010000062.1:0-8604 GCA_041549425.1 Yoonia sp.
ATCAAGGGCGGCCCGATGATCATCATCAGCCCACCCCTGCAAGTCTTCGAAAGACAGATGTGTATAAGTCAGAGCGGCCATAGCACGATGCGCAACCGCCTATTCGCCCGTTGCGACCAGACGCCAGTTCGGGTCAGCGGAGTCCATAACGCGGGCGAAGGTCCAGGTATCTTTCTGGCGCTTGATCTCTTTTTCGCTGCCTTCCACGACCTCACCTGCGCTGTTACGCACGATCGATGTCATCTCGCTTTTGAAGCGAACCGAAATCTCGCCTTCTTTGGTGGTTTCGTCAAAGGCGGCGGCGGCAAGGGTCATGTCGCTGATGCCGATGAATTTGGCATCAACCGTCAGACCCTGACGCTGGCGATCATCGACGACAGAGGCAAAGGCCTCGTAAACATCTTCGGAGATAAAGGGCACGATGCTGTCCAGATCGCTGTTTTCAAAAGCCATCAGGATCATCTCGTAGGCGCCGCGCGCACCGCCCAGAAATTCGCTGACGTTGAACGTGGGATCGACACGCTTCATCGCAGCGAGCGCCTTGGCGGAAACAGAGCCTTCTTCCACGTGATCGGTGATATCCAGATCGGGGCCACCTTCGATCACATCGAAATCAGGCTTTGCCATCCGGCGTTCGCCGTCAGGGCGCGTTACAGCAGGTTTTTCAAAGCCTTCGCGGGTGCCAAGCACGCCACGAAGCCGCAAAATCAGAAAGACAGCGATGCCAGCCAGCACCAAAAGCTGAATAATCGGAGAGTTCATTGGGACCTCGTATCAGAGTGGGCATGGAAACACGCCCGTTCCCTTCCTATGTAGGGCGGGGGTAAGCCCAAGTCCACCTTACCCCCGAACATGTTATGAAAGGCTTGCACGATGTGGCTGCTCTTGGCGTTTATCGCCGTTCCTATGATCGAAATCGCCCTCTTTATCCAAGTGGGCGGGTTGATCGGTGTCTGGTGGACCCTTTTGATTGTGCTGGTGACAGCGATCACGGGGTCCTATCTGGTGCGTAATCAAGGATTGCGTGAAATTGCGAATCTGCAACGCTCGTTTTCGGAACTTGATGACCCGACAGAGCCTTTGGCGAACGGCGCGATGATCCTTTTTGCCGGTGCGCTTTTGCTGACACCGGGGTTTTTTACGGATGTCGTGGGCCTTGCGCTTTTGGTGCCTGCGGTACGGCGCGCGGCCTTTGTTTGGGCCAAGTCCAAGGTCAAAGTGCAAAGCTTTACGATGGGCGCCGAAAATCGCGCACCGGATCAACCCCCGCGTGGTGACCGCGTTATCGACGGTGACTTTGAAGATGTGACACCGCAGAAAAAACGCCCCGAGGGTCCGTCGGAGTGGACCCGCCATTGAGCCTTGTGAAATAGGCTGATACTAACGCGCAATTCTAATTCAACCGGAGTAATTCTCATGGCCGATACACCCGAAAACGGTGAAGCCGCTGCCGCGACACCGCAGGCAGCCCCGCAAGTCACCAGCCGCGTTCTTGCGCAGTACATCCGCGACATGTCGTTTGAAAACATCCTTGCGCAAAAGGGTGTGACGGGCGACGCGCAGCCTGAAATTCAGGTGCAGGTCAATCTGGACGCACGCAAGCGCAAGCCGGAGAACCAGTTCGAAGTCATCACCAAACTGAACGTCACCAGCAAGACCAAGGACAAGGGCGAACCGCTTTTCGTGCTCGAAATCGAATATGCTGGCGTTTTCGAAGTGACCGGCGTGCCGGAAGAACAGATGCACCCCTATCTGCTGATCGAATGCCCGCGCATTACCTTCCCATTCCTGCGCCGCATTGTCAGTGATGTGACACGCGACGGTGGCTTCCCGCCACTGAACCTTGAAACCATTGATTTCATGGCGCTTTACCGGTCAGAACTGGCCCGCCGCGCAGAAGCTGAAAAAGCAAAAGAAACCGTCAACTAAGACCGGGCTTTCCAAACAGCGCCGTCGCCCAACTGCTCGATAAATGCAGCATGGGCGGTGGCTTCTTCTTTTGTAAGACGTGAAGCCAGCGGTGTTGGCCGCGCCGTGGGCCGCCACTCTGCCTGATCGCCATTCGCGGATTTGGTCCGATTGTCAGCCGCCAGCGCAAAGTCGGGCTGCCGCCCGCCGATCAGTTCCAGATAAACCTCTGCCAGAATTTCACTATCCAGCAACGCGCCGTGCAGCGTCCGCGAACTGTTGTCGATCGCAAAGCGACGGCAAAGCGCATCAAGCGACGCTGGCGATCCGGGGAATTTGCGGCGCGCGATGGCAAGCGTATCCAACGCCTGATCCATAGGCAGCAAGGGACGGTTCAGCCAGCCCAATTCGGCATTGAGAAACTTCATGTCGAAGGCAGCGTTATGGATCACCAGCTTTGCGTCGCCGATGAAATCGACAAAATCCTGCGCAATGTCTTTGAAAACGGGCTTGTCACGCAGGGTTTCCTGACCCGGTTTCGGGTCTTGCGGCGGTTCCAGCAAATCAGGACCAATGCCATGCACGCCAAAGGCTTCGGCGGGCATCGACCGCTGCGGGTTGATATACTGGTGGTAGGTGCGGCCTGTCGGGACATGGCCCATCAGTTCAATCGCGCCGATTTCAACAATGCGGTCGCCCTCTGCCGGTTCAAAACCGGTTGTTTCCGTGTCCAATACGATTTCACGCATGTCCCTGCCCCGTCAGTTCCGCGATCAGTTTTCGCACAGCCGCGCGGGTGCCGTCCAGCGTCAGTGTTTCAATGACATGATCAGCGCGCGCGCGTTTTTCGGCATCGGGCATCTGGCGCGACAGGATCTGCTGAAAAAGATCTTCGGACATCTGGCCGCGCGCCATCACGCGTTCTTTTTGGACCGCAGCAGGGGCGGTGACCACCAGAACAGAGGTCAACCAGTCCTGTGCATTGGTTTCAAAAAGCAACGGAATGTCAAAGACAACAAGCGGGGCGTCCTGTGCGTTCAGAAACGCCGCGCGGTGCTGTGCGACAAGCGGGTGAACGATTTTTTCCAGCGTTGCGATCAGGTCGGGGTCCGCTGCAATCATGTCTTTCAACGCATCGCGACTGACCGCCCCGTCGAGAACGGCATCGGGGAGTTCTTTCTGGAAAACCGGCACGGCTGTGCCGCCCTTGGCATATATTTCATGAACGGCTGCATCGGCATCCCAAACCGGCACACCTTCATCGCGAAACATCTGGGCTGTCGTCGACTTACCCATCCCGATCGAGCCCGTCAGACCCAAAAGATGGGTCATGACAGAACGGCTTGCCGTGTGGCGTCGTCGACTTCGGGGCGATGTCCGAACCAGCGTTCAAAACCGGGGACACCTTGGTGTAGCAACATGCCTAGGCCATCAACAATGGTGCATCCCTGTTTTTCCGCAGCTTCCAGAAACGGGGTTTTCAAAGGGTTATAGACGATATCCGTCACTACAGCGTCTTTGCGCAGTTTGTTCAGCGGCACTTTGAATTCCTGCCCACCGACCATGCCGAGCGAGGTTGTGTTGATCACTGTGTTCGCCTCTTCCAGCATCTTGTCGGCCTGCACCCAGTCAATGACCGAAATGCGCGCACCGAAGTCAGCGCGCAAGGCTTCGGCTTTGGCGCGGGTGCGGTTGGAAATGATGATTTCCGGCACTCCGGCATCGGCCAGCGCGACAATAATCGCCCGCGCGGCACCGCCTGCGCCAAAAATCGCTGCGGGACCTGCCTTGGGGTCCCAATCGGGTGCGCCCTGACGCAGATTTGCCATGAAACCGTAACCGTCTGTATTATCAGCAAAAATCCGCCCGTCTTCTTTGAAGATGAGGGTGTTTGCGGCCCCGATCAGCGTCGCACGGTCGGTGATCTGATCTGCAAACTGCATGACACTGACTTTGTGAGGGATCGTGATATTTGCACCGATGAACCCTTTTGCGGGCAGTTCGCGCAGGGTTGTTTCCAGCGCGTCCTCTGTCACTTTCAGGGCGGTGTAGGACCCTTGCAGCCCGTAACGCTGCAGCCAGTAGTTGTGCAATTTGGGCGAAAGGGAATGGCTGATCGGGTTCCCGATGACGCCTGCGCGTGGAATTTGTGTCATGCCGGTAATGTTCCGCGAAGCGTCAGGTAAGACAAGAGTTCCAAAAGCGGCAGACCCAGAACATTGAAATAATCCCCTTCAATGCGTGTAAAAAGTCGCACTCCTTCCTCTTCCAGCTTGTAGGCGCCCACCGCATGGCGAATGCTGTCCCAATTCCGGTCGACATAATCGGCCAGATAGGCGTCGGACGCGTCACGCATATGCAATCGCACCACACCCACATGGCGCCACTGCGGTTTTCCGGCGCCATAGATCACGGCGGCCGACAAAAGCTGATGCTTTTGGCCGCGCAACATCTTGAGCTGTGCAAGGGCGTCTTGCGGGGATTGGGGTTTGTTCAGGGTTGTCTGACCGACGGCAAGAACCTGATCGCAGCCGATGACCAGCGCTTGGGGATTTTTCGCGGCAACACGCTGTGCTTTGAGTTCGGCCAGCGTATCGGCAATATCGCGCGGCGAGGCTTCTTCAGCATGAAGTGCGGCGCGCACGGCCTCTTCGTCGACGCGGGCCTTTTGCACGGTGAAATCGATACCAGCATTACGCAAAAGATTTGCGCGGATTTCAGAGCCGGATGCGAGGATAAGACGATCAGTCATGTGGATAACCTTTGGGACAAAGCCTGTGTCACTTTGCGTGCGGATTGGGGCTTATTTAGTGCAATCATCGCTATGGGGAAGAAAGCCGCGGCACCAGATCGTGCGAGGGTGATTTTTCCTGTGTGGGCAAGGATAACTTTTGCTTGTGGAAGAATCATGTCCTTTCTGCTGTCCAGTGCGAAAATTCGTGTGCCGCTGTTTTTCTGGTATATCTTAAACTATTGTAATTATAGTATAAAAATGAGGTATGAAGGAACGCAAATAGTTTGGCATTCGATTTTCACGTCGGGATAACTCTGCGGATAAAAAAACAACCCACAGAAAATCATGATACAAACAACAACAACATCTTTTCTTTCTTTCTATATTTATTAAGGAAGACAGGCCCAGCGAAAGTGAAATGCCATGATCGATTTGCTTGATAGTCTTTATCCATGGATCAAGGCTTTGCACATCATGGCGGTGATTGCGTGGATGGCCGGTCTTTTTTATCTGCCCCGTTTGTTTGTCTATCATGCAGAGCGTGCGGCGGTCGGGTCCGAGCTGGATCAGACGTTTCAGGTCATGGAAGAAAAGCTGCTGCGGGTGATTATGAACCCAGCAATGATCGTGGCATGGGTCGCGGGGCTGATCATGATCGGGCTGGGTGCGTTTGATTGGGGTGCTGTGTGGTCATGGGTCAAGTTGGCAAGCGTGATCCTGATGACCGGCGCGCACGGGTGGATGAGTGTGCGGCGCAAGGAATTTGCGGCGGGCAGGAACACGCGGACAGGGCGGACCTACCGGATGTTCAACGAGGTGCCGACGGTTCTGATGTTGTTTATCGTGGTGGCGGTGGTGGTACGCCCCTTTTGAAGGGTGAATTGACTCAGGTTCAATCGTTGCTTATGTCGGTGAAAGCTTCCCGTCCGGGAAAGCGGTTTTCCAATTCCAAACGAAAAGTGCCGGCAGCTTTGCGGGCATAAGGTATATTGATGTCCCAGCACCGTCTGAATCTCGCTGATCTGAAAGCGCAAAGCCCCAAAGATCTTTTGTCATTGGCAGAAGAGCTTGAGATCGAGAATGCCTCGACCATGCGTAAGGGCGATATGATGTTCGCCATTCTGAAAGAGCGCGCGGATGAGGAATGGGTGATCGGTGGCGATGGTGTGCTGGAGGTCCTGCAGGACGGTTTCGGTTTCCTGCGGTCGCCAGAGGCGAACTATCTGCCCGGTCCGGACGATATTTATGTGTCGCCGGATATGATCCGTCAGCATTCATTGCGCACAGGCGACACCGTCGAAGGTGTGATGAAAGAGCCGAATGACAATGAACGGTATTTCGCGCTGACTTCGGTCGAGAGGATCAACTTTGAAGATCCCGAGAAGGCCAAGCACAAGGTTGCTTTTGACAACCTGACGCCTCTCTACCCTGACGAGCGTCTGAAGATGGAAGTGGATGATCCAACGGTCAAGGATCATTCGGCACGCATTATCGATCTGGTCTCGCCTATCGGTAAGGGGCAGCGTTCCCTGATCGTGGCACCGCCGCGGACTGGTAAGACGGTCCTTTTGCAGAACATCGCGAACTCGATCGAGAAGAACCATCCGGAGTGCTATCTGATCGTTTTGCTGATCGATGAACGCCCCGAAGAGGTGACGGATATGCAGCGGTCGGTGAAAGGTGAGGTTGTTTCTTCGACCTTTGACGAGCCTGCGTCGCGGCACGTTGCCGTGTCGGAGATGGTGATCGAGAAAGCCAAGCGGCTGGTCGAGCACAAGCGTGATGTTGTCATCCTTCTGGATTCGATCACGCGACTGGGGCGCGCGTTTAACACGACTGTGCCGTCGTCGGGCAAGGTTCTGACCGGTGGTGTGGATGCTAATGCCTTGCAGCGGCCAAAGCGGTTCTTTGGTGCGGCACGGAATATCGAAGAAGGCGGATCGCTCACGATCATTGCAACGGCGCTGATTGATACCGGATCGCGGATGGACGAAGTGATCTTTGAAGAATTCAAAGGCACCGGTAACAGCGAGATTGTGTTGGACCGCAAGGTTGCCGACAAGCGTGTCTTCCCTGCGATGGATATCCTGAAGTCCGGTACGCGTAAGGAAGAGCTGTTGGTGGACAAGGCCGATCTGGCGAAAACCTATGTGTTGCGCCGTATCCTGAACCCGATGGGAACCACCGACGCAATCGAGTTCCTGATCGGGAAGCTGAAACAGACCAAGACAAACTCGGACTTTTTCGATTCAATGAACACGTAACTTATTGTTCTAAAACAATGGGTTAGATATGGATACGATCTTTGCTTTAGCGACAGCGCAGGGGCGCGCCGGTGTGGCTGTTGTGCGCATTTCCGGTGCTGCGGCGGTGTCTGCTGTGGCGCGTCTTTGTCACGGGGTACCCAAGGCGCGCGGCTTGCGGCGGATTTATGATCATGACGGTGCTTTGTTGGACGAGGCGCTGATCCTGCGTTTTGATGCGGGAAAAAGCTTTACCGGTGAAGAGGTTGTCGAGTTGCAACTGCATGGCAGCCCCGCAGTCGTGCGTGCTGTTCTGCGTGTTCTGGCGCAGAACCCCGAGTTGCGGCAGGCTGAGGCGGGTGAATTCACCCGACGCGCTCTTGAAAATGGATGTCTGGATTTGGCCGAGGTAGAAGGCCTGGCTGACCTGATTGACGCTGAAACAGAAAGCCAGCGGCGGCAGGCGGTGCGGGTCTTTTCCGGTGCGCTGGGGGATTTGGCGGATGGGTGGCGGACGCGGTTGATTCGTGCTGCGGCACTGCTGGAGGCGACAATCGATTTCGCAGATGAAGAGGTGCCCGTCGATGTGACACCGGAAGTGCGTGCCTTGCTGGCCGGTGTGGCAGCCGAGATGCAGCGCGAAGCGGACGGGGTACGCGCCGCGGAACGTGTGCGCGACGGGTTCGAGGTGGCAATTATCGGTGCCCCCAATGTCGGCAAATCGACCTTGCTGAACCGTCTGGCGGGTCGTGATGTGGCCATTACATCCGAGATCGCAGGCACGACACGTGATGTGATAGAGGTGCGGATGGATTTGGATGGCTTGCCGGTCACTTTGTTGGATACGGCTGGCCAGCGCGAGACGGATGACGTTGTCGAGGGTCTTGGCGTGGCCCGTGCCCGGGAACGTGCGGCACGCTCTGATTTGCGTATTCATTTGCTATTGGCACAAGATGTTGTGCCGAGCGACCTTGGTGATGACGATTTGATCGTACGCGGAAAGGCTGATGTTACGCAGGGCGCAGGGCTTGCGGTCTCGGGGGTTACAGGGGCCGGTATTGATGATTTGATCGCTGCGATCTCGGAACGGCTGAGCGGGAAGGTCGGTAACATCGGTATAGCGATGCGTGAGCGGCATCGGACAGCGATGTTGCGGGCTATCGAATATATGGATGATGCACGGCGCGCGATGGATGATGAAACCGCAATGACCGACCTGATCGCCGAAGATCTGCGTGCGGCCATTCGCGCAGTGGATAGCATCGTGGGGCGGGTTGATGTAGAGCAGGTGCTTGACGAGATCTTTTCGAGTTTTTGCATCGGCAAGTAGGGAGTGTTTCACGTGAAACATCATGACTACGACGTAATTGTGATTGGCGGCGGGCATGCAGGTGCCGAGGCAGCCCATGCTGCGGCGCGTATGGGCGTCCGTACAGCGCTGATTACATTGACCAAAGCCTCGATCGGGGTGATGTCCTGCAATCCTGCCATCGGAGGTCTGGGCAAGGGCCATTTGGTGCGTGAAATAGATGCGCTGGACGGTGTCATGGGGCGCGTGGCGGACAAGGCCGGAATTCAGTTTCGCCTGCTGAACCGAAAAAAAGGCCCTGAAGTGCAGGGCCCGCGCGCGCAATCCGACCGTGCGATCTATCGGTCCGAAATGCTGGCAGAGCTGGCGTTGCTTGGAAACCTCGCAATTCTTGAGGCGGAAGCGACCGA
>JBFEQR010000063.1:0-8566 GCA_041549425.1 Yoonia sp.
AAATAAAGATGGTTCAAGATACCGATCTGCGCCACATCTTCGGGACGGGCTTCATAGATCAGTTTGAAAATCACGGCAGCACCCACAAAGGAGATCGCCATAGGCATAAAGATGATGGACTTGGCGATATTGCCCCAGCGCAAGCGGTCGGTCAGCTGGGCTGCAAGCAGTCCGAAACCCGTGGCCGCAGCGGGGACAACAACCAGCCACAGCACGTTGTTGCGCAAGGCCTCCATGAACTTGGGCTCGGCGAACATCTGGGTGTAGTTATCAAGGCCGACAAAGGCGTATTCATTGCCGGGCAGACGTTCCAGAAAGCTAAGCCGCAGCGTCGCAAAAACCGGATAGGCCAGATAAAGCCCCAGCGCGAGGATGGCCGGAAACAGAAAAATCCATGGCCGGATCATATTGGCGCGGTTGATATTGCGTCCGGCGTTTGGTCCGGTTGGCTTGAACAGAACCTTATCAAGAAACAGGTTGGCGCAGTAGAAGTAGCCGACACAGCCGCCGACCCCGATGAAAATCGTCAGTAATCCCTGAAGTGCTGGATGCATGGCTCACCTCCCCGTTGCAATGCGTCACTGTCGGCCACAAGGGGCCGTCGGTTGGTCCGGACGAACGCGCCGTCCGGACCTTTTGCGTCAAAACCTGTGACAGGTTTCGCTTACTTCAGCGCGTCCCAGCTGTTCTGAATGGCGTCAGCGACTTCTTCAGCGGAAGCACCGCCGACATAGTCCACCATGCCTGTCCAGAACGTACCGGCACCAATGGCACCCGGCATCAGGTCAGACCCGTCAAAGCGGAAGGTTGTGGAGTTCAACAGGATTTCACCCTGACCACGCAGCGTTGCATCTGCATAGGCGTCAAGGTTCACGCCGGAGTGTGGCGTCAGGAAGCCTGTCTGCGCCATCATCACTTCGTGCGCGATGGGCTGCTGGAGGAACTCCATGAAGGCCATTGTCGCGTCAGACGCTTCGGTCACAGCCATCAACGTACCACCACCCAAAACAGGGTTGCCCAGATCTTCGCTTGCGAAGGACGGGAAGTAGAAGAAGTCCGCATCTTCACCGATCACAACGTCCTCGGGCATGAAGGCCGGAATGAAGGACGCTTGCTTGTGCATGTAGCATTGTGGTGGCGACGAGAACAGACCTGCAGGGCTGTCGCGGAAGTCGGTCGACCCGACAGCAGCGGCACCACCGGCAACCATGGCATCGTTCTTTGCAAACATGCCGAAGGTTTCGATGGCGTTGATGACTTTCGGATCGTTGAACGGCAGCTCGTTGGCGACCCATGCATCATAGTCCTCTGGAGACTGTGTGCGCAGCATGATGTCTTCGACCCAGTCGGTCGCAGGCCAACCTGTCGCAGCACCTGACCCCAGACCGATGCACCATGGTGTGTCACCGTCTGCGATAATCTGCTCGGACAGCGCAATCAGCTCTTCCATTGTCTCAGGCACTTCGTAACCGGCGTCTTCGAAGTTCTCCGGCACATACCAGACAAGCGATTTGACGTTCACGTTATAGAAGAAGCCATAGAACTGGTCCGCGCCGTTGGCGTCGGCATAGGTGCCCAGATCGACCCAGGACTGACCGGCAGCATAATTGTCGGCCACCCAAGAGGCCATCGCATCACCAAGAGGATCAAGCAGACCCTGTGCGGCCATATTCGCGGCAAGGCCAGGCTGCGGGAAGACCGCGATGTTTGGCGGGCTGCCGGCTTCGGCGTCGATCACGATCTGCTGCTCGAAGCTGTCGGAACCTGTGTAAGTCACATTCGCGCCAGTGGCGTCTGTGAAATACGCGATCATCGAGCGGAAAATATCATCTTCGGGGGACAACCACGGACCAAAGACCGTGACGTCCTGACCGGACAGATCAGGCGCGTTTGCCGCCCACTCGTTATAGCTGTCCCAGCTGAAGTCGCCTTCGCCGGGTGTGAATGCAAGATGACCGGCCGCCTGAACCGACCCAGCAGTCAGTGCAACCGCTGCCGCGCTGGCATACAGTTTCATTTTCATTGATTTTCCTCCCAAACGCACCGCGATGATGCGTATCTTCCAGTGCACGTTTCCGTGCGTTGCCACCACTTCACGCCACTGGAATCACTCCCAAAGCGCTTTGGATTTCGCTACAATCAAGCAAGCCTTGATGCCTGTCAACTCCTACTGTTAGCGCTAAAAAAGGACTTGGAAATCCGCTAAACCATGTTAATCAACTGCCGATCCATCATCTGTGAAACCGCTGCGCACGACCGCCGGAAGACGCCAAAAGCGCTTTGAAAACAACCTTCTTACTATGAATCTCAAAGAACTCTCGCAAAACCTCGGGCTCAGCCAGACAACCGTCAGCCGCGCGCTGAACGGATATCCGGAGGTCAGCGCAAGAACGCGCCAGCGGGTTCAGGACGCCGCACGCGCCCATAACTACACCCCCAGTATCCGCGCCAAGGGGCTGGCTACCGGCAAGGCCCTAACCATCGGCCACGTGATCCCCGTGTCCAGCAGGCACGAGATGGTAAATCCGATCTTCGGCGACTTTATCGCCGGCGCAGGAGAGACATACGCAAAGCGCGGCTATCAGATGATCCTCTCGGTGGCCGCTGACGATGATGAGGCCAAAGTCTATAAAGAACTCAAGGCCCGCCGCGCGGTTGACGGTGTCATCGTGCATGGCCCGCGCATGGATGATCCGCGCATCACGCTTCTGCATGATCTGGGCCTGCCCTTTGCAGTGCATGGGCGCGCCTCGGGCTGTCGCCTGCCCTACACGTGGCTGGATGTGAACAACCGCAGCGCCTTTGCCCGTGCGACCGCATTCCTGTGCGATCTGGGGCACCGGCGGATTGGCCTTGTAAACGGGCTTGAAGACATGGATTTCGCCCATCGCAGACGGGACGGATACTGCACCACGCTTGCCGCTTGCGACATCAGCGTCGATCCCGCCCTGATGCGCAGCGGCGAGATGACGGAAACCTTCGGCTACCAATCCACCCGCGATATGCTGACAGGGCCGGACGCGCCCACCGCGATCCTGTGTTCATCGATGATCAGCGCCTTGGGAGTGCGCCGCGCCATCGAAGAACAGGGGTTGGTCATGGGGCGGGACGTGTCTGTCATCACCCATGACGACGCCTTGTCCTATCTGCAAAACAGTGGCGATACCCCGATTTTCACAGCCACCCGATCATCCGTGCGCGACGCCGGACGGCGGTTGGCGCAAATGCTGCTGGACGCGATTGCGGACCCCTGCCAATCGACGCGCCAGCACCTGCTGGAAGCGGAATTGGTGGTCGGCTCCTCGACCGGACCTGCCCCACGAAAGGATTAACATGGACTTCCAGCGCTCTGATTTCCCGCGTGATTTCATCTTTGGGGCGGCCACGGCCGCCTATCAGATCGAAGGCCATCAATTCGGCGGCGCAGGCCCCACCCACTGGGACACATTCGCCGCAGGACCCGGCAATGTGGTGCGCGGTGAAAACGGCGATCTGGCCTGCGACCACTATCACCGGTTCGGCGAAGACCTTGACCTATTAAGAAACGCGGGCATGGACGCCTACCGGTTTTCCACCTCTTGGGCGCGCGTGATGCCCGACGGGCGGACGGTGAACCCCGAGGGCCTCGATTTTTACGACCGTCTGGTCGATGCGATGCTGGAACGCGGATTGCAGCCGTTCCAGACGCTTTATCATTGGGAACTGCCTTCGGCACTGGCCGACAAGGGCGGGTGGATGAACCGCGACACCTGCCAGTTCTTCGGGGATTTCACAGATGTGATCACCGACCACATCGGCGACCGCGTGCAATCTATCGCGACGATCAACGAACCGTGGTGTGTCTCTTATCTGTCGCATTTCATCGGCCACCACGCGCCCGGCTTGCGCGATATCCGCGTCACGGCACGTGCCATGCATCACATCAACCTAGCCCACGGCATCGCCATGACCCGCTTGCGCGCCAAAGGCATGGGAAACTGCGGCATCGTCCTCAATTTCGACCACACAGAGCCGCAAGATGACAACCCCGCCGCAGTGTCAGCCGCCACAACATGGGACGCGATTGCCAACCGGTGGTTTGTGCAGGCAATCGCCAAGGGTAGCTATCCGGACGAAGCATTGAAGGGGTTGGAGCCCCATATGCCTGCCAACTGGCAGGACGACATGGCCGAGATCAGCCAGCCGATCGATTTTCTGGGCGTGAATTATTACACACGCCACAAGGTCAGTTCCGATCCCGCTGCCGTCTGGCCTCATCTCCAATCAGAGGAAGGGCCCGGTGAGAAAACGCAGATGGGGTGGGAAATCTACCCTGACGGGCTTTACAGTTTTCTGACGCGGCTTTCGCGCGACTACGTGGGCGATTTGCCGATTTACGTGACCGAAAACGGCATGGCATGGGACGATACAGTCGCGGATGGTAAAGTTGACGATCCGGTCCGGATCAAATTCATGTCCGATCATGTCAATGCAACCAAACGGGCCCTCGCAAATGGCGCCAACGTCAAAGGCTTCTTTTACTGGTCCTTGCTGGACAACTATGAATGGGCCTTTGGCTATGAAAAGCGTTTTGGTATGATCCACGTTGACTTCGAAACCCTCAAGCGCACGCCAAAGGCGTCTTACTACGCGCTCAAATCCGCCCTCGCGCGATAAGGACCGACAATGGCACACCCAGAAAACACCTATTCCCTTGTCGCCGATATTGGCGGCACGAACACACGTGTGGCGCTGGCCAACGGGCGCGAGATCGTTTCGGGCACCATCCGGCGGTACAGCAATGCCAAATTTCCGGGCCTCGAATCCGTCTTGCGTCGCTATGTGCAGGACGAAGGCGGCGTTGATCCCATCGCCGCCTGCGTTGCGGTGGCCGGACCCGTGCGCGACGGCAGCGCCACGATGACGAACCTTGACTGGACCATCGACAAAGACACGCTGTCGCGCGCAACAAAGGCCGAGACCGTTGCGATCCTGAATGATTTGCAGGCGCAAGGGCATGCGCTTGGGCATATTGACCCTGCCAATATCCGCACAATTTTGCCCGGACCGGAAACAGTGCCGAATGCGGCCAAACTGGTGATCGGTGTCGGTACGGGGTTTAACGCGGCACCTGTTTACGACCTTCAACATGGCCGCATCGTCACACCTTCCGAAAGCGGGCACGCCAACCTGCCCATCCGCAACGAGATGGAGCTGCGTTTGTGCCAGTTCGTCTCGACCGCGCACGGGTTTCCCGCGGTGGAGGATGTTCTGTCAGGGCGCGGTCTTGAGCGGGTCTACGCGTTTTTGGGCAAAGAGGCCGGTGATCCGCGCGAATGCGCCGCCCAGGACATCATGGCCGCCTGTGCCGACGCGAGTGATCCGCGCGCTGTTGATGCGGCAAAACTGTTCACCCGCATTCTGGGCACTGTGTGCGGCAACCTGTCCCTGATCCAGTTGCCCTTTGGCGGGGTTTATCTGGTCGGGGGTGTTGCACGCGCCTTTGCCCCGCATCTGACGGCATTCGGTTTTGGCGATGCCTTCCGCGACAAGGGCCGCTTTGCAGGCTTCATGAGCAATTTTGCCGTGCATGTGATCGAAGACGACTATGCCGCACTGACCGGCTCTGCCGCGCATCTGATGGCATTGGGCAAGCCGGTCTAGGCATCGATCAGCTCTGGTTGCAACTGGGCCTGTACCGTCTGCGTCAATGCCGTCAGCGAAAACGGCTTTGGCAGGAATATCGCGTCAGGAATGGCCGCTTCACCGTCATCAAAGGCGTCTTCGGGATAGCCTGACACAAACACCACCTTGGTGGCAGGGCGTTGCTGCAATGCCTTGCGCACCCATGTGGGGCCATCAAGCCCTGGCATGATCACATCTGTGACAAAGATATCGACGTCCAATTCGTCGTCACACAGCATGTCCAGCGCGGTCTCTGCACTGTCGGCCTCAAGCACGGTATAGCCCTTCAGGCGCAAGGCCCGTGATGCAAATGCGCGCACTGGTGCTTCGTCTTCGACAAGCAGGACGACGCCTTCTGCCGGTGCCTGAGAGGGCGTGATCTGCGGCGCGGGGGCTGGCTCTGTCACTGCGGCACTGGCGTGAAACCGCGGGAAATAAAGGGAAAACGTGCTGCCACGGCCGGGCTCGCTTTCAGCGAAAATGTAGCCGCCCGTCTGCTTGACAATCCCATAGGCGGTGGACAGGCCAAGGCCGGTACCTTCGCCAGTGCGTTTGGTGGTATAGAACGGCTCAAAGATTTTTGGAATTTTCTCGGGCGCGATCCCCTGCCCTTTGTCGATCACGCTGACGACCACATAGTCACCGGGGGGCAAGATGGCCCTGTCGCGCCGCATTTGCGCGGCCAGCGAGACGTTTTGCGTCACGACACGAATTTCGCCTGCCCCGCGCATCGCATCACGCGCGTTTACCACAAGGTTCATCAGCACCTGTTCCAGTTGCCTTTTGTCGGCCCTGATTTGCGAAAGGCGCGGATCATGCTCAAGCGTGAGCGTGATTTTTTCACCGACCAGCCGGTTCAGCAAATGGGTCAGGTCCGATAGCGTGTCACGCAAATCGATAGTTTCCAGTTGCAGGTTCTGTTTGCGCGAGAACGCCAGCAACTGGCCCACCAGACTGGCCGCGCGATTGGCATTCTGATGGATCTGGATCAGATCGCCATAGTTCTGGTCCCCTTCATCATGGCGCAGCAACAACAGATCGCAATGGCCTGAAATCGCCGTCAGAAGATTGTTAAAGTCATGGGCCACACCACCTGCCAACTGACCGATGGCCTGCATTTTCTGGCTTTGCACGAATTGCGCCTCAAGCGTTTTCAGCTCTGTAACGTCGTTCAGAACGGCAATCAGATGCATATCCTCGGGCGTGCCTGCACGGCTGAGGGTCACTTGCACGAAGGTGTCCTGATTTTCCCCCTTGCCCCGCAAGAATTGCGAAACATGACCGCCGCTACCTGTGATCGCCTCTGCCAGCCAATCGTTGATCGGCCGCCCCGGTCCTTCCAGAACATCCGACAGTTTGCGCCCCTCGGTCGATGCCGTCGCCAAAAGCTGCCGCGCTTCACGGTTCGATCCCAAAAGGCGCCCGTCCGTGGCGATATCCAAAAGCGGTACAGGCAAATCCTCGATCGCGTCCCATCCGGCCTCAAGCCGCGGCGGATGCTGCATGAAATCGGCACCCGGCAAAAGATGCACTTCGGTTGCGCCATCGGCTGCAGGGACCTCTGCGGCAATCCATTTTGCCGGCCCGTTGCCTGTGCGCACCCGATGGACCTGCCCTGTCCGCAACGGCAGATCGTCAAACACCTCGGTCAGCATTTCTTTGTCTTCGCCAACCAGATGCCGCATTGCGCCATTCATCCGTGTGATCTGTCCCGCAGCGCTGACCACCATCCTTGGCAGCACCTCCGCCGAACCGATCGTGGCCTTGCGCTCTGTCATTGTGTTGAAATCGTCAAGCCACCACAATTGGCAACCATGCCCCATCAACAACAAACGGACACGGAAATGACCACTGCGCGTGACGATGTCTTCAGAGCCCGCCCCGTTTTGCTGTGCCTGCGTGACAAGATTGCACAACACACCCTGCGGGTTCGCCAGAAAATGCCCGAACACAGTCGCAAGCGGCCTGCCCTGAATGTCCGCAAACTGATCTGTCGCAGCGAGATTGGCAAAATGCACCGTGCCTGCCGCATCAGTGACAAATCCCGCGCCCAGTTCATGCGCCATAAAGCGGTCGGCCCATTGCCGTTGCCGGTGCGCCACGCGCCCGTCCCAATACCGCGTGAGCGCCACACCAACGCCCGCAAACGCCAGAACCGCGCCGCATATCTGAAATCCCAAAGACAGCGCAGGCCCCGGCAGTACCCAAGCCAACGCCAGACAGATCATGCCAGCCAGAAAAATATGTCTGGCCTCAGGCAATTCCGCCGATGCCAATGCCCCGCGCACCGCAGGAAGCTGGTTTGGGGCCACGATGCCACCTCCTTACTTGCCGGAGTGGTAAATCAGAAAAGCCTTAACCAACTCTTAAATTGAGTTTTGCACAGTTCACAACGCAATCCTAGGTTGTGTCTATATTTTTTTGAGTAGTGCCAGAAAGAACCCGTCATTGTCGGGTCCGGGCTGCAGGCTCCAGTGTTGCATCAGCGACCAATCGGCATTCTGCGAGATAAAACGCTCGATTGCACCGATATTTTCGTCTTTCAGCACCGAACAGGTCGCATAGGCCAACATGCCGTTGGTCGCTACCAATGGCGCAGCACCTGCAAGAACTGCATCCTGCGATTGCAGCAACCCCTCCAGCCGATCACGGGTCAACCGCCATTTGGCGTCAGGGGTCCTCCGCCACGTGCCTGCACCGCTGCATGGTGCGTCGCAAAAAACGACATCATAAGGCCCGTGTTCTGCAACCGCATCGGTCGGCAGGGTCGTGATCTGCACCCCCGCCCGCGCCGCGCGGGCAGGCAAATCACGCATCCGCCGTGCATCAATGTCATGCGCAAAGACCTGTGCGTCATGTTGGTCAGCAAAGCCAAGCGCCTTGCCCCCGCCGCCTGCGCAGT
>JBFEQR010000064.1:0-8542 GCA_041549425.1 Yoonia sp.
GCGCGGCCTTTCGCATTTTGGATGTTCTTTGCGCTTAGCGCGCGCTGCGTGTCGCGATGACTTCGATGTCGCCGCGCGACAGACCGATGTCGTCAAGTTCACGCGCTGTCAGCTTGGACAGAGAGCTACGTGTCACACGTGCGTCATTCCATGCGGCAACTGCGCCGACGAGGTTAACGAAGAAAGATGCGAAACCGCCGGCGGAGAGGCCAGAAGCGGGGCGAGATGTGTCAATAGCGGCCATGGCCATATTCCTTTAATCGGGTGCTGCATTGCAGCGTTTATCTGATGAGGTGCATCTAGGAGCGGAGTGCCCAACACACCAGTGTCATTTTGGCATAAGTCATATGCGTTTTCAGCATGCCTCATTTTTAGGCAAAAATCGGGGCAAATCCTTTATTTATAAAGGGTAAATGATGTCGCCTTTCGCCGCCGTTATGACGCATTCCAGCCGGATTTCAGCAATCTGTCGCCGAAGCTGTTGCTGCAATGTCGCTTGGTGTTTGTTCGCCTTTTGTGCTATTCACGTTTTGATAAGAATAAAAAGAGGCGAGCAATGCGTGTTTTGGGCATCGATCCGGGTTTGCGGAACATGGGCTGGGGCGTGATTGACGTCGCGGGCTCTCGAATCAGCCACGTGGCGAATGGGATTTGTCACTCCACGGGAACCGATCTTGGTGCGCGCCTGTTGTCGCTGCACGAACAGTTGACCGATGTCGTGACACGCTTCCAGCCTGACACGGCAGCGGTCGAACAGACCTTCGTGAACAAAGATGGCGTCGGCACCCTCAAACTGGGGCAGGCGCGCGGGATCGCGATGCTTGTGCCAGCGCAGGCGGGGCTGTCAATCGGAGAATATGCCCCCAATGCCGTCAAAAAGGCGGTGGTGGGCGTCGGTCACGCCGACAAGCAACAGATTGCGCATATGGTGAAGGTGCAGTTGCCGGGGGTCAAACTGAACGGGGCTGATGCCGCCGACGCCTTGGCCATCGCCATTTGTCATTCGTTTCATGCGCAGTCGCGCAACACCCTGTCCAAGGCACTGGCGAGGGCGGGTGCATGATCGGCAAAATTGCAGGGCGTCTGGAATACCGCAGCACCGATCACATCCTGATCGATGTGCGCGGCGTGGGTTATGTTGTCTATATCTCGGATCGCGTCATGGCCGGTTTGCCTGCCACAGGCGAGGCGGTCGCGCTTTATACCGATCTGCTGGTCCGCGAAGACAACTTGCAGCTTTTCGGTTTTACCACGCTTGTTGAAAAGGAATGGCATCGCTTGTTGATGTCCGTTCAGGGGATCGGGGCCAAAGCGTCGATGGCCATCCTTGGCACCTTGGGCGCTGACGGCGTCAGTCGCGCGATTGCGCTGGGCGACTGGAACGCGCTGGCCAAGGCCAAGGGCGTGGGTCCGAAGACTGCGCAACGGGTGGCGATCGAACTCAAGGACAAGGCCCCCGGCGTGATGGCGATGGGGGGCACATTGGCAGAGGCGCAAGGCGATGCCGTCATTGATGACGAGGCCCCGCAACCGGTGCGCAAACCGCCGCAGCAACCCAAAGCCAACCCTGCACAGTCAGAGGCTTTGTCGGCCCTAGCCAACCTTGGCTATGCCCCCGGCGAGGCAGCAAGCGCCGTGGCAGAGGCGGCAGGTGCCGATCCTGACGCCGACACTGCAACCCTGATCCGTGCGGCCTTGAAGCTGCTGGCCCCGAAAGGGTAAGGCAGACATATGGACCAACCCGACCCCACCTTGCGCCCTGAGCCGCAGCCAGAGGACGCCGACCGCGCCCTGCGCCCGCAAACGCTGGATGCGTTTATCGGCCAGAAAGAGGCGCGCGCGAACCTGTCGGTCTTTATCGAAAGCGCGCGCAGGCGGGGCGAGGCGATGGATCACACGCTGTTTCATGGCCCCCCCGGGTTGGGCAAGACGACGCTGGCGCAGATCATGGCGCGTGAACTCGGCGTCAGTTTTCGCATGACCTCTGGTCCTGTTCTGGCCAAGGCGGGTGATCTGGCCGCGATCCTGACAAATCTTGAGGCCCGCGATGTGTTGTTCATCGACGAGATTCACCGCCTTAATCCGGCGGTCGAAGAGGTGCTGTATCCCGCGCTTGAGGATTTCGAACTTGATCTGGTGATTGGCGAAGGGCCGGCGGCGCGCACTGTGCGCATCGAATTGCAGCCCTTTACGCTTGTGGGGGCCACGACGCGCATGGGGCTATTGACGACACCCTTGCGCGACCGTTTCGGCATCCCCACGCGGTTGGAGTTTTACAGTCAGGATGAATTGCACGAAATCGTCACCCGCGGTGCACGGCTGATGGGTGCGCCTGCCTCCCCCGAAGGTGCCGCCGAAATCGCCCGCCGCGCGCGGGGCACGCCGCGCATTGCGGGCCGTTTGCTGCGCCGCGTCGTCGATTTTGCGATCGTTGAGGGCGACGGCACCGTCACACAGGCCATCGCCGACCGTGCCTTGACACGTCTGGGCGTCGATCATCTGGGGCTGGACAATGCGGACCGGCGGTATCTGCGTCTTGTTGCCAACAGTTATGGTGGCGGACCTGTGGGGATCGAGACCCTTTCGGCAGCGCTGTCGGAAAGCCGCGACAGTCTGGAAGATGTGATCGAGCCCTATCTGCTGCAAAAGGGTTTGATCCAGCGCACCCCGCGCGGGCGGATGCTGGCGCAGGATGCATGGGCTCATTTGGGGCTGGATGCGCCCAAGTCGCAGACCGATTTGTTTGGTTGAAATGGCAGGAGCCTCCGGCGGGAGTTTGGAAGGGCAAGATGATAAGTGAAGTAGAGACACTCTTTACCCGCGCGGACGGCGACTATGTTTTTGCCCGTTGGGGGCGGCCAATTGTGCCGGTCGTGTTTGGTGTCGACGACGCTACGTTGGCGGTTTTCAAAGGCGCGATCGAAGCGGTCGTCACCCTTGCAAATCACAAGATGGCAGAGACCGATCCGGAGTTGGGCGCAAACCTGATGGTGTTCTTTTGTCGCGACTGGGCAGAGCTGACCGAGGTGCCGCATCTGGATCAGCTTGTCCCTGATTTGCAGCCGCTTGTCGCCAGGCTGCAAAAGGCTGCGGCCAACCAGTATCGCATTTTCCGCTTTGATGAAGCGGGGGCCATTCGCGCAGCCTTTGTGTTTTTGCGTCTTGATGATCATCTGGCGGCTGTTCCTGCCGATACGCTGGCGCTTAGTCAGGCGGTGCAGACGATTCTGTTGTGGTCCGATACCGCCTTTGATGATGTCCCGCCCCTTGCCCTGATCGAGGACAAGGCTGTGCTGCGTCCCGAAATTGCCGATGTCGTTCGCGCGGCCTATGATCCGGTGATGCCTGCAATGGCGCGCGATGCCAGCCATGCGCTGCGACTGGCGGCAAGGATCACCCCTGTATCATGACCCATCGTTTTCCAATTCGCGTCTATTATGAAGACACCGATCTGGCGGGTATCGTCTATTACGCCAACTATCTGAAGTTCATCGAGCGCGCCCGCAGCGAATGGGTCCGCGAACTGGGTATTGATCAGGTCCAGATGAAAGCCGAAGGGTTGGTCTTTGCCGTCCGCCGTGTCGAGGCGGATTATCTTGCGCCGGCCCGATATGATGATGCATTGGTGGTCGAGACCACAATGCAGGCCGGAACGGGTGTGCGGCTGGTGGTCCAGCAGGACGTCAAGCGGGGCGATGATGTGCTTTTCAGTGCCCTTGTCACCATCATCTGCATGACAGCCGAAGGGGGCGTCGCCCGCCTTCCGGCGGCGATCCGCCAATCGGTGCACTGACAAAGCGCCTGATTTCGCAGATGTGATGTGGGATTGGTTGGATTTCCCCGCGACAATAGGCTACGCTTGCCCCTAATCAGAGCCCACAATCGGGCCTTAGGCAGAGCAGGCACATGGAAGCAGCACACGAATTCACAATGTGGGCGTTGTTCGCGCGCGCGACAATTACCGTCAAAATCGTCATGATCCTGTTGATTGCCGCATCCGTGTGGTGTTGGGCCGTGATCATCGACAAGACCATCCAATACCGCAAGGCCCGCGCCGAGGCCGATATCTTTGACCGGTCTTTCTGGTCGGGAGAGCCGCTGGACGCGCTGTTTGACAAGATCGGCGCGGACCCTGAGGGGGCATCGGAGAAGATATTCGCCGCAGGTATGCTGGAATGGCGCAGATCGCACCGGCAGGACGGTGGGCTGATCGCGGGGGCCACGGCGCGCATTGACCGGTCCATGGACGTGGCAATTGCCAAACAGGCCGCGCGGCTGCAAAAAGGCTTGCCGGTGCTTGCCACCGTCGGCTCGACCGCGCCTTTTGTGGGGCTCTTTGGCACCGTCTGGGGTATCATGAACGCCTTTATCGAGATTGCAGAGGCGCAGACCACCAACCTTGCCGTTGTCGCCCCCGGTATTGCCGAGGCATTGCTGGCCACAGGCCTTGGCCTGTTGGCGGCGATCCCCGCAGTGATCTATTACAACAAGTTTTCCGCCGACAGTGATCAGATCGTCAGCGGCTACGAGGCCTTTGCCGACGAATTCGCGACCATCCTCAGCCGTCAGCTGGATAGCTAGAGATGGGTGCGGGCGTCATGAAACCGGATGATGATGGCGGCAGACGCCGCCGTCGCCGTTCGCGGCGCGGTCAGCCGATGTCGGAAATCAACGTCACGCCTTTTGTGGACGTGATGATGGTGCTGTTGATTATCTTCATGGTTGCCGCCCCTTTGTCGGTTGTGGGGATACCGGTCGAACTGCCTGAAACGTCTGCCACGGCATTGCCTGGCGATGAGGAAGAACCGTTGACCGTGACTATCACCAATGATGGCACCGTCATGATTCAGGAAACCGAAGTCGCCGTTGACGCGCTTGTCGGCCGGTTGCAGGCGATTGCGGCGGAACGCAGCAGTGACAAGATTTTCCTGCGCGCCGATGGCCGCAACGACTGGAATTCGGTCGCGCAGATCATGGGCCTTTTGAATGCAGGGGGCTTTTCGGACATCGGCCTTGTTACGGATATCGCCACCACAGGCGACACTGACGGTTAGCGTATGGCAAGCCGCGGCACCATCATTTCAGGACTGGGCCATGTCGGGCTCATTGCTTGGCTGATCGCCGGCTGGGGATTTGATGCCGAACCTTTGCGCATTGAAACCATGGATGTGTCCGTGATTTCCGGCGAAGAGTTCGAACAGATGCGCGCCCGCGCCACCCCCGACCCGGGCGATGCCGATCCGCAGGCCCCTGTGCCACCAACGGTGGATCAGACACCCCCGGCGCTGTCCGCATCCGAAGACCCCGCTCTGCCGACGCCGCCGCCCCCCGCACCCGTGACCCCGCCGGACAGTGAACTGCCACCACCGCCCCCGCCTCCGCCGTCCGAGGCAGAGGTCGCAGACGCCCCGCCGGTGGCACCTGCACCACCTGTCGTGACCCCGCCGACACCCGATCTTGAGGTGAGCGAGACACCCTCGCCGCCACAAGCCCCGACCGTGGCCTCGACCATTTCGCAGCCTCCGCCGCAGGACGCACAGATCGACGATATCGCGCGTGAAGCTGTGGTGCCCGACGACAGCGCCACCGCGGAGGTGGTGGCCGAAGAACAAGAGGCCACAGCGCCGGAAGAAACCACAACCCAGATCGTGATCGAGGATCTTGCACCAACGACGTCTGTCAGGCCCTCCACACGCCCCAGCCGTCCAGCGCCTGTTGCACAGACACAGACAGCGCAAGAGACACCCGCACCAACGCCTGCGCCACAAGAAGATGTTGCCGCCGCACTCGAGGCAGCACTTGCCGCCACGGACGCCCCCGCCATTGCGGCCGGTCCGCCGATGACAGGGAGCGAGCGCGACAGCTTTCGCATCTCTGTCAATCGTTGCTGGAACGTGGATCCCGGATCGGTTGCCGCGCGGGTGACCGTCGAAGTCGCCTTCAATCTGGAGCGCGACGGCACCGTGCGCGGCAACGAAGTGCGACTTTTGTCATCACAAGGTGACAATGGTGCGGTTGATATTGCATTTCAGGCGGCCCGCCGTGCGATCTTGCGGTGTCAGTCGGGCGGCTATCAATTGCCTGCCGAGAAATATGATCAATGGCAGGAGGTGGTGATCACCTTTGACCCCAGCGGGATGCGGTTGAGATAGGCAAAGAAATGCGCAGTGATAAAGTGTGTTGCTTTATTCCCTGCATAAGATGAATGAAAAAGGGAACGCGCCACACCCCAAGAATGGCGCAGAGCGAGGCAGAGATGATGAAACGACTATTTGCATGTCTATTGGCGTTGATGCTGGCGGGGCCAGTTCTGGCCCAAAGCGGGCCTTTGCGCCTGACAATCACCGACGGCGTGATTGAGCCGATCACCTTTGCCGCCCCCAGTTTCGAGGCAGAGAACCCCGCCGCAGCACAGATCGCCGCCGAGATGTCGCGCCTTGTTGTGCAGGATCTGGCAGGCACGGGGCTGTTTCGCGAAATCCCGTCATCGGCCTTCATTTCGCAAATCAGGTCATTTGCGCAACCGGTTTCCTTTGCCGACTGGCGCGCCATCAATGCGCAGGCTTTGGTGGTCGGGGCTGTCAACGTCCGCGGTGAACAGATGACCGTCAAGTTCCGCGTCTATGACGTGTTTTCCGGACAAGAGCTTGGCACAGGGCTGCAATTTGCTGGCACGGCCACGGGATGGCGGCGCATGGGGCATAAGGTGGCTGACGCTGTTTACAGCCGCGTGACAGGCGAGGGCGGCTATTTCGACAGCCGCGTGGTCTTTGTTGCCGAAAGCGGACCCAAGGATAACCGCCAGAAGCGCCTTGCGATCATGGATTATGACGGGGCCAACGTGCAGTTCCTGACCGACAGCAACAATATCGTCCTTGCTCCGCGCTTTTCGCCCAACGGGGACCGCGTGCTTTATACCAGCTTTGAAAGCGGTTTTCCGCGGATCAATGTCCTGAATGTTGCCAGTGTCGGGCGTCAGCAGTTGCAGACCGCCGCGGGCGAAATGGCCTTTAGCCCCCGTTTCTCGCGTGATGGACGGCAGGTGATCTACAGCCTGTCCAATGGCGGCAACACCGATATCTACCGCACCGATCTTGCCACCGGCCAGCACGTGCGGCTGACCAGCGCCCCTTCCATTGAAACCGCGCCCAGCCTGTCCCCCGATGGCAGCCAGATTGTTTTTGAAAGCGACCGCTCGGGGTCCCAGCAGCTTTATATCATGTCGGCAAACGGCGGTGAGGCGCGGCGCATTTCCTTCGGTCAGGGACGCTATGGCACGCCTGTCTGGTCGCCGCGTGGCGATCTGGTGGCCTTTACCAAGCAGAACGCGGGCCGCTTTCATATCGGTGTCATGCGCATCGACGGCTCGGAAGAGCGTTTGCTCACGTCGTCTTTCCTTGACGAGGGGCCGACATGGTCGCCCAATGGCCGCGTGATCATGTTCACACGCGAAACCCAAGGGGCAGGCGGCACGTCGTCGCTTTATTCCGTTGATATATCAGGGCGCAATCTGAAGGCAGTGCCCCTGCGCGGTGGGGCCTCTGATCCGTCTTGGGGACCGTTGCAACCGTAATGAAGCGTGATTCCCATCATGGCCAAGCCATGCTATGGTCGCGCAAAATCGAGCATATAAAAAACAGGATGAAAACCCATGACACTTTTCAAGAAAGCGGCGGTCGTGCTTTTGGTATTGGCAACGGCGGCTTGTACGAACCCTGACCGGTTTGGCGGCGCAGGTGGCGCGAACACAGGCGCAGGGGCCAATGGCGGTCTTGCCGGATCAGCCAGCGATCCGACCAGCCCTGTCTTCTTTAACCAGACCATCGGTGACCGTGTCTTGTTCGCCGTCGATACATCGACGATCACGCCCGAAGGCAAGGTCATTCTGGACGGGCAGGCACAGTGGCTTTTGACCAACGCGGACTACCGCGCGGTCATCGAAGGGCACGCCGATGAACAGGGTACACGCGAATACAACCTTGCCCTCGGGTTCCGTCGGGCGAATGCGGTGCGCGAATATCTGGTGTCGCGCGGTGTGCCTACAAACCGGCTTGAGGTGACCAGCTTCGGCAAGGAACGCCCGATCGAGATTTGCTCGAACGAAAGCTGCTATGCACAGAACCGTCGCGCGGTTACGGTGCTGTCATTCTCGGCTGTCAGCAGCTGATCAAGACCGAAGGAACGTCCATGTTGCACCGTATCGCCCTTGTCTGCGCCCTGTTGCTGTCGCCGCTTCCCGCTGTCGCGCAGGAACAGACTTTGGCGGATATCCGTCAGGAGCTTTCGGGCCTGTTTGTGGAAGTTCAACGCCTGCGCCGCGAACTCTCCACAACAGGTGGTCTGAACATGGGTGTGGCCGGAAACACGCCGCTGGACCGTTTGAACGCGATCGAGGCAGAGCTGCAGCGTCTGACGGCGAATGTAGAACAGCTTGAATTCCGCATCAACCGGATCACGCAGGATGCCGATAACCGCATCGGTGATTTGAACTTCCGCCTTTGCGAACTTGAGGCCGGTTGCGATATCGGGCAGCTGGACGATA
>JBFEQR010000065.1:0-8527 GCA_041549425.1 Yoonia sp.
GATCTGCGCCCGCATACGGTTGCGGAAGTCGGTCACTTCCTTTTGGGTCCAGTCAGACTCTGTCGGCGCTTCCTTCAGGTGGTCGTGGACCGCTTCCAGTGTTTTGTAGGCGTCCCCGAGGATGGCTTCGTCATCTTCATGGTGTAACGACGTCAGGTTGGATGGATCGAGATCCAATCGGATCATCGGGCAGTCATGCCCAAGATGCGACCGCCAAAGATCAACTTCGGATAGCTCTGTGCCGACCGCGACAACAAGATCGGCCTTGGCGAAAATGCCGGCACTTTCGGGGCGCGCAAGCAATGAACCAAAGTGCAAGGGATTATCATCCGAGATGATGCCCCGCCCCGCGTAGGTGGTGAATGTCGCCGCATCCGCGTGTTGCACAAGCTTGTCATACAGGGTCCAGCCGGTCCGTGCCCCGCCACCAAGCACAAAGACAGGACGCCTTGCTGCCCGCAACGCGCGCACAATCTTGGTCACTGCGTATTCATCCGGTGCAGGCAGACGAAACAGATCACTGTCATGCACGGGCGGCGCGTTTGGTGCATCAGCTTCCAGTTGTTGAATTGGAATGGCGATATGTTTGGGGCGCTCACGGCCGACCTTCAACTCACCCAAAGCCCGATCGATCAATGCATAGGCGGCCTGCGCCGTGCGCGCGGTGACCGACCAGTCACAGACTGCCGCTGCCGCCCCTTCCTGATCTTTCATCTGGTGCAACTGGCCGCGTCGGGCCTCGGTCTCGTCCAGCACCGATGACAGCACCAGCATCGGCACACTGTCGGAATAGGCCTGCCCCATCGGTGTCATGATATTGCACAGACCGGGCCCCGAGATCACGTAAGCCACTCCCACCTTTCCCGTCGCACGGGCATAGCCATCGGCCATGAACCCTGCGCCCTGTTCATGGCGCGCCAGCACATGGGTGATCCCCGCCTCTTCGATACCGCGATACATCTCCTGATTATGGACACCGGGAATGCCGAAAATCGTATCGACACCCCGATCCTTGAGCATATGCGAGATTTGCGCACCAAGCGGGCGGGTCGTCATGTCAGTTTCTCCAGAATTTGATGGTAAGGATGGTCAACACGACCATGATCTCAAGGCGGCCGACGAACATGGCAATCGCCAGTATCCACTTGGCGGTGTCGTTGATCCCCGCATAATTGCCAGCCGGTCCGATTTCGAGCCCAAGCCCCGGGCCGATATTGGCCAAGGCCGCGGCAGCCCCCGAAACGGATGTAATGAAATCCAGACCGGTCAGCCCAAGCAGCACGGCCGTCAGACCCAGCGACAGAATAAAGGCCACCAGAAATGCGATGACCGAGTTCAGAACATCCTCGCTAATGGGACGTCCGTCATAGCGCGGGGTGAACACGCCATGGGGGGAATGGATTTGCCTGATCTGGCTTTTGATCGCAGCAAAGACCAGTTGATAGCGGAACACCTTGACCGAACAGGATGTCGATCCGGCGCACCCCCCGATCAGGCCGATCAGAAAGAACAGGACAACCGGAAACGTGCCCCAAGACATGTAATTCGCGCTCGCATAGCCGGTGCCTGTCATGATCGAAGTCACGTTGAACAGCGCATCCCTGAAGGCGCTTTCGGTCATTGCACCGCCCCGCCCCCAAAGCCACATTGTCATCAGCAGGACGCAAATACCCACGATCAGCAAAAAGACATGGATTTGCCGGTCGCGCAGCAGTGGCTGGGCTGTGCCTGCCAGAATTTGCACAAAGCGCACAAAAGGCAGCGCGGCCAGTATCATGAACACGACAGCGACATAGTGGACCCCTGCCCCGAAAGTAGCGAACGACGCGTCATAATTGGCCATCCCGCCCGTCGAGACGGTCGTCATCGCATGCACAATGGCGTCAAATCCGTCCATGCCTGTAACCGTGTAGGCCAACATGCAAGCTAGCGTCAGCGAGGCGTAGATATAGGAGATCCGCTTTGCGATCTCTCCGGCGCGCGGCAGAATCTTGCCACTGGTGTCAAACCCTTCAGAGCGGAAGATCTGCATCCCCCCGACCCGTAGTTCAGGCAGGAAAACCATCGCCACAACAACAATGCCGACCCCCCCGAGCCACTGCAATATCCCCCGCCAAAGCTTGAGACCGTCGGGCAATGCCTCCAACCCGCCAAAGGCTGTCGCTCCGGTGGTTGTCAGCCCTGACATCGCCTCGAAAAATGCATCTGTGAAATTGGCATTTGTCGCCCCGAAAACAAACGGGATCGCGCCAAAGACAGGCAGGGTCAGCCATACAAGCGACGTCAGCAAAAACGTCTGGCGCAGTGACAACCCCTGCGACACCCCGTTGGAACAGGCCAGTGCGATCAAACCGCCGGTCAACACGGTGACAATCGCGCTTTCGAGAAATGCAAACCAATGCCCGTTGCCTGCCGCAAGGTCAGCCGCCAACGGGCCGAGCATGGTGAAACCAAGCGACACCACAAGCAGACCGATAACATACCCCACCGGGCGCAAATCAAGCATGTGGCAGCGTTGTCCTGCCCGTCGCACTAAGTCAAGAACGTGCGCGGCAAAAGTCAGGTCACTGATCGGCCATTCGCGCTTGAAAGAGGCCCTGAGCGCTATAGCTCTCCCATTATGTTTGAACCCACACATACCGCCGCGCTGACCCGTCTGCAGCGCTTTGTTCCGCGCGCTGGCCGTGATTACGCAAGCATGCGCAATTATGACGACACGGCCCATGTTTCAGCCCTGTCGCCCTATATCCGTCACCGGATTATCACCGAAAAAGAGGTCTTGCGCGCCACCCTGTCCCGCCACAGCCTGCAAGCGGCTGAAAAATTCGTCCAGGAGGTCTATTGGCGCACATACTGGAAAGGCTGGCTGGAACTGCGTCCTGCGGTCTGGACCGCCTATAGAGCGGAATTGCAGGCCGCGCTGAACCGCGTGCAAACCGAAAGCGGGCTGCGGCAGGACTGGGAAGCGGCCTGTAAAGGCGAAACCGGCATTGCCTGCTTTGACCACTGGGCGCATGAACTGGCCCGGACGGGATACCTGCACAATCATGCGCGTATGTGGTTCGCCTCGATCTGGATTTTCACCCTGCGCCTGCCGTGGAGTTTGGGGGCGGATTTCTTCATGCGGCACCTGCTGGACGGCGATCCGGCCTCGAACACATTGTCTTGGCGCTGGGTCGGTGGATTGCAGACCATCGGCAAGACCTATCTGGCACGCCCCGACAACATCGCCAAATATACCAACGGTCGTTTCCATCCCGACGGTCTTGCTGTCGTTGCGCCGCCATTGGACGGGATGCCCCACCGCGAACGCGGGCCGGTTCCTGTCAGTGGCACGATCAACCCTCACGCGCGCATCGGACTGCTTTTGACCGAAGAGGACCTATCACCCCGATGGCTGCTTGATCAGGTCACCCCAGTAGCCACAGCCGTCGTCCAAACGACCGACAGACGCAGCCCGCTGGCGGTCAGCCCGACGGTGACGGACTTTGTCAGTGGGGCCTTGGAAGATTGCAGCACGCGCTTTGCTGGCCGGTTGGGGCCGGTGACAAAGCTGGAACCGGATGCCATCGCAGACTGGGCACAGACCCACGGGCTGGATCAGGTCGTGACATCATATGTGCCGACCGGCCCGACATCAGACGCGTTACAGGCAACGAAGCTGACACAGATCATTCGCCCCTATGACGCAGAGGCGTGGCCGCACGCCACGCATGGGTTCTTCCGCTTCAAAGAGAAAATCCCCAAACTCGTTGCAGGTCTGCGCGGCATTGCTCCGGTCGATTAGCCCAGCCATTCGGCGTAGTCACTGACCAGCAAATGCGTCGGTGCGACGTCCTCTTCAATGCGGGCGAAACGGCCGATGGGTTCGCGGAAAATATTGTCGGTTTCGTCGTCGTTCACAGTCGAGACTTCGCCGATCAGCACATCGCCACCCTCGCCCCAGAAGGCGTGCCAGTCGCCGGGCATCAGGGTGACACTTTCGCCAGGGGCCAGTCGCAGCTTGTCGCCAGGGGCAAAGCTGCGCTTGATACCGTCGCACATCACCACACCGCCTGCATCGGGATCAAAGTCGCCCTTGGCGTCAGAGCCATAAAGCTCGACCACCAATGTCGCCCCGCCACGGTTGATGATGTCTTCGGCCTTGATCACATGGGTGTGCATCGGTGATAACTGATCCTGCTTCGAGATCAGCAGCTTTTCGGCATAACACATGCCACCCCCGCGTTGCAGATCGCTCAGGCGACCGTTCCGCAGGGTAAACAGGAAAAGTCCCAGACGGTCATAATCGCCCGCGCCATAATCCGTGATATCCCAGCCGCAACGCGCCGTGATCACAGCCTCGGCCAATGCAGCACGGGATTTGAATTCATCCGGTGTCCAATAGGCCCAAGGCGGCAGCACAAATCCGTATGAGCGGATCATCTCGTCTGCTTGCGCCATGATGTCATTGATGCGGGATCGTTTCATAAATGCTGCCCCCTCTGGTCTTGCCCAGGCGTCATGCCGGACCGCCCAAAGGTGTTACGGGCCAGCGAGCCAGTCATCCAGTGTTTTCTTCAATGCGGCCCAATCGGTGTATTCCTTGTCCTGACCCGCTGGGACGTCCTCGCCCTTGTCCGCCGCGATCCAGCGCATCGCCCAGGATTTCAGAAAATCATATTCGGTGAACCGAAAAGCACCGGCCACATGCATCACCTTTGGCGGGGTCCAACCCGATTTGCGGGCAAAACGGGCCACACAGGCGTCCAGTCCGGACCAGTCGTCAGTATCATCGCCCGCCGCCGACAGCGACACCGACATAAAGGCTGCGCGCGTCTGGCCCAGTGCCTCTGCCTGCGCTTTGGCAAGTTGGATCAGCGCTTTCTGGTATTTGCCGCCATGCACGGAACCGGCCAGTAGAACGGCGTCAAACCGGGCCAGTTTCGCATCCATGGCGTCAACAGCCCCTGCCAGTTCAACGGAATGGCCCTGCCCGATCAGATAGTCGGCGCAATATCGGGCGATTTTGCGGCTTTGCCCCTCGGTCGAGGCATAGGCGATCAAGATTTTCATTGGGCCAATCCTTTCGTCCACGCAGCATAGCACACTGCGAAGGCATCGGATTGATCCATATCCGAGAATTTCTGACAGGACGGTCTAGCCTGCCTTGCGCAGTGCACTTGCAGCCCATGTGCGGCAAGCCTCACCAAAGGCTTCGAACAAGGGGCGCGATACCGGATCGGTGGCGGCATTCCATTCAGGATGCCATTGCACCGCCAAGGCAAAGCCGGGGGCATCGGCCACGTAGATCGCCTCTGGCGTGCCATCGGGGGCGTGACCGTCGATGACGATGCGTGGACCTGGTTCCTTGATCCCCTGGCCGTGCAGAGTGTTGGTCATGACTTTATGCGCGCCAAAGACACGGTGGAACGGGCCACCTTCTGTAACTGTCACCTCATGACGCAGGGCGAATTTCTCTTCCAGCGTGCCATCGGGCGGCATTCGGTGGTTGTCGCGCCCGGGCAGGTCACGGATTTCAGGATAAAGCGTGCCGCCCATGGCCACATTGACCTCCTGAAAGCCAAGACAGATGCCGAAAATGGGCTGGCCGCGCGCAACGCAGGCGCGGATCAAATTCAGCGACAGCCGGTCGCGATCCCGCTCGAACGTGCCGTGGGCCGGTGTTAGGTCTTCGCCGTATTCTTCGGGATGCACATTTGGCCGCCCGCCAGGAAACAGGAAACCGTCGCAAGTGCGCATCAGGTCATCGACATTGGCAGCAGCGGGATCGACCGGAATAATGACGGGCAGGACATCCGACACTTGCGCCAGAGCCTGCACCATCATGACGCCGCCGCCATGCACCAGATAGTCGTCACCAACCACGTGGTTATTTGAAATAATTCCGACAACAGGCCGCGCCATCCATCACCCTCGCTTGCGTTTGCCCATATCTAATCACCAGCAGCGCCGGTGAAAAGGTGCAAGACCGCAACGCGCGCTTCTGGCGCAGGGCTGTTATGCTTCGCCGATCAGACCTGCGGCTTCGATCCCCGCCATAGCAGCGACGACATCATTGTCAGAGGTATCGCCAGTGACACCAACCGCGCCGATGACATTGCCGCGCTTGTCACGCACCAGAACACCGCCCGGCACAGGCACGACCTGCCCGCCATAGACGCCGTTCACAGCGGCCATGAAATAGGCTTGGCTTTCGGCGCGCGCCATTTGCGCGGTGCCAGCTATACCCAGCATGACCGACCCGTAGGCCTTGCCATGGGCAATCCCATAGCGGCCCGGTGCAGCGCCATCGGCCCGTTCGAAAGCTTTGACATGACCACCGGCATCAAGGATCACCACGGACAGCGGCTTGAGGCCCATCTCGGTTCCTTTTGCCAATGCCTTGCGGATGATCGTACGGGCTTTGTTTGCTGAAATCTCGGCCATCATATTCCCTCCCGGTCGGGGTTAGTGGTTGCGTTGCGCCTTGAGTTCGAGCCGGCGCTGGTGCAGCACAGGCTCTGTATAGCCGGACGGCTGGACGCGCCCTTTGAAGACCAGATCGCAGGCCGCCTGAAACGCGATACCATCGAAATCGGGAGCCATCGGACGATACGCGGGATCACCAGCGTTTTGTTCATCGACCACCGCAGCCATTTTGTGCATCGCTTCCATGACCTGCGCTTCGCTGACAATATCGTGGTGCAACCAGTTGGCCAGTGCCTGACTGGAAATCCGGCAGGTTGCGCGGTCTTCCATCAGGGCCACGTTGTTGATGTCGGGCACCTTGGAACAGCCCACGCCCTGATCGATCCAGCGCACGACATAGCCCAGAATACCCTGTGCGTTGTTTTCGACTTCTTTGATCTTTTGCGCGTCGGTCCAGCGTTGATACTGCGCCAGCGGGATATCAAGGATCGAGGACACATAAGCACGGCGTCCGCCCTTGAGCAGCTTGGCCTGCACCGCCATCACATCGACCTTGTGATAGTGCAACGCATGCAGTGTTGCCGCTGTCGGGCTGGGCACCCATGCACAGTTTGCACCCGCTTTGGGGTGTTCGATCTTTTGCTCCAGCATCGCGGCCATCAAGTCGGGCATGGCCCACATGCCTTTGCCGATCTGGGCCTTGCCAGAGAAACCGCATTCCAGACCGATATCGACGTTCTGGTCCTCATAGGCACCAATCCACTGTTTGCGCTTGATGAAATCCTTGCGGCTGAACGGCCCTGCCTCCATCGAGGTGTGGATTTCGTCACCTGTGCGATCAAGGAAGCCGGTGTTGATGAAGGCTACCCGCGATTTGGCTGCACGGATACATTCCTTGAGGTTCACCGTTGTGCGGCGTTCTTCGTCCATGATGCCGATCTTGACGGTATTGCGCGCCAGGCCCAACGCGTCTTCGACCATGGCGAAGATATCGCTGGTAAGCGCCACTTCATCGGGGCCGTGCATCTTGGGCTTGACCACATAGACCGAACCAAGCGCCGAATTGCCGCCATCACGCTTGAGGTCGTGCATCGCGATCAGGACCGTGACCATCGCATCCATCAGGCCTTCAAAGACCTCGTCACCGTTCTGGTCAAGGATTGCAGGGTTGGTCATCAGGTGGCCCACATTGCGAATCCACAAAAGCGCGCGGCCTTTGAGGGTCACAGTGCCACCATCAGGGGCGGTGTAGGTCAGGTCATCAGCCAAATGGCGGGTCATGGTCTGACCGCCCTTTTCGAACTCTGACGTCAGGTTGCCCTGCATCAGGCCCAACCAGTTGGTATAGGCAACAACTTTGTCTTCGGCATCGACGCAGGCGACGCTGTCTTCGCAGTCCATGATCGCGGACACCGCGCTTTCGAGGCGCACGTCTGCCAACAACGCCTGATCGCGGCTTCCGATCGGGTGGGCGCGGTCAAAGACCAGTTCCACGTGCAAACCGTTATTGCGCAAAACCACCGCATCGGGCGCCTTGGGATTGCCGCGGTAGCCCACAAATTTCTCGGGCTGCATCAGCGGATTGTCATCGACCAAAAGCGCTCCGTCATGGACATAGTAACGCGAAACATCCGCATGGCTGGTGCCTTTGATCGGGAATGCCTCGTCCAGAAAGACGCGGGAGCGGGCAACAACGCGCGAGCCATGACCACGGTCATATCCGCCCTTGGGCGGCTGCACACCCATGGCGTCGGTGCCATAAAACGCGTCGTAAAGGCTGCCCCAGCGTGCGTTTGCCGCATTCAGGGCAAAACGGGCATTGGTGATCGGCACGACAAGTTGCGGGCCGGGGACCATTGCGATTTCAGGATCAACATTTGCCGTATCGATCGTGAAATCCTCGCCTTCAGGCACCAGATAGCCGATCTCGCGCAGGAAAGCCTCGTAGGCGGTGCGGTCCAGTGACTGACCCCGACGTTCAATATGCCAGGCATCAATGGTGGCCTGGATTTCATCACGCTTTTGCAAGGCAGCACGGTTGCGCGGGGTCATTTCCGCAACGAGATCGGCAAAGCCCTTCCAGAACGTCGCACTATCGATGCCGGTCCCGTCCAGC
>JBFEQR010000066.1:0-8517 GCA_041549425.1 Yoonia sp.
GCAGATAACGTACTTCCTGTTACCGGGAGCCTTGCGGCAGAAGTCCCACTTGACGGCGGCAGGAAAACCCGCACCACCGCGTCCGCGCAAGCCGGAGGCCTTCATTTCATTGATGATCCAGTCACGTCCCTTTTTTATGATCGCAGCCGTGCCATCCCAATGGCCACGCGATTGCGCGCCTTTGAGTGTGCGGTCATGCATCCCGTAAAGGTTGGTAAAAATCCGGTTCTCATCCTTGAGCATCAATTCTCGCCCTTGTCGTTTTGGCGCGCGCGCCAGAGTTGGTAGGTCTGCCACAGGGCAAACCCGAAACCGGCGAGCGCTGCAAGGTCAAAAAACGAGCGGGTCCGCACAGACCAGCCATATTCTGCCCCGATCAGGGTCACCATGATCCAGAAAACACCCGTTCCCGCGACAAGCAACGCGACGCGTTGTCCTGCCCGGGCTTCTGTTGTTTTTCCGTGTTGCGCCATTGCGACCCCGAACGTTTAGTAAACGCCGCCTTTATCTACTTTCTTGGAGAATTCGGTTTCGCCGCCAGCAGCCAGCGTCTTGGCCTGCGAAACCCAATCGTCACGCGTCGCGCGCCCTTTGAAACCTTCAAGATTGTCATCAATCCACGCCTGCTCTTTCGGGCCCCAGCCCGCGATCTGGTCAAAATGGAAGATGCCCATGCCATGCAATGTCTTTTCCAGCTTCGGCCCGACGCCCTTGATCTGCTTAAGATCATCCGGCCCGCCATCACGTGCGGCGGCCATGAATGCCGGCTTGTCCGCCTCGGATGTGGCGGGGGCTGCGGCGGCGGCAGCCGGTTTCGGTGCCGGTTTGGGTGCCGGTGCTGCCTTTGCAGCAGGCGCTGGTGCAGCGGCCGGTTTTGGCGCGGGGGCAGCCACGCCCTGTGGGCCCGCTGCGGGTTCACGCCAGCCAAGTGCCAGCACAATAGCCGCCACGACGCCGATAAATCCGCCGATCATCACGGACGCAAAGAATGAAAACTCATAAAGCACAAAGGCCACGCCAGCGCCGATGATTGCAAACAATGCAGCGACAGCGATGATGCCCTGACTAATAGGTGCAGTATCTTTCATGGTCGTCTCTCTCCCTCAGGTGGCCGCGCGATGGCGGCCTTGCAGACACGATGCACCTTGTTGCGTCAAATTGACCCAAGGCGGTGCCTCCGGTCATGTCTAGCCGAATTTCGGACGCACCGTAAAGAAATACTGCATTTGTCCGATTGGCCCCGCAGGCAAAAGGGCAATGTTGCCCAATCGTTACGCGCTTATTTGGCTTTGGCGAGCGCGGCTGCCTGCGCCATCCAGTCGTCCCGCTCAATGCGTCCTTTGAATTTCAAACGGCTGTCGACCCAAGCGATTTCTTCTGCCGTCCATGCCGCGATCTGGTCGAAATGCCAAAAGCCCAGCTCGTTCAGCACGCCCTCGAGTTTCGGCCCGACACCGGTGATTTTCTTGAGGTCGTCCGCCCCACCGTCACGTGGTTTTTCAAGCGTCTGCGGCGATTTTTCCACGACAGTGTCAGGGTTGGACTTTCCCACAGGCTTGGCCTTGGATGTTGCCACGGCCTCTTGCTTGGTCACGCCGGTGGCATCTGCTGGCTTGCCTGCGGCGGGCTTGGGCGCTGCTTTTTTGGCCTTGGCCTTTGCGGCAGGTGCCTTGGCATCCTTCACCCAAGGTGTCAGCAAAGGCACCTCGGTGCCGTCGATCCGCTTGACCGTGTCGCCGATATCGGTCGCCAACTGGACGCTGGCGTTATATTTGGTCTTACCGCTGTCATAGTCTTTCAGCGTGGTCAGGCCCTTGAGCGGCTCTGCGGCGAAACGACCGTTTTGCGGGCCGGGTGTGGGCACGCGGCCTGCGGCCAGTTCGTCAATGATTTCGCCCAAACGCGCGGCGGTCAGGTCTTCGTAATAGTCCTTGCCGATCTGGGCCATTGGCGCGTTGGCGCAAGATCCAAGGCATTCCACCTCTTCCCACGAAAACTTGCCGTCGGCAGACAGCGCATGGGGTTTGTCGGCGATCTTGTCCTTGCAGACGCCGATCAGGTCCTCTGCGCCGCAGATCATGCACGACAGGGTACCGCAGACCTGAATATGCGCGACCGAGCCAACGGGCTGCAATTGGAACATGAAATAGAACGACGCGACCTCAAGCGCACGAATGTAGGCGAGGTCCAGCATCTGCGCCACATGTTCAATCGCCGGACGTGTCAGCCAGCCTTCCTGTTCTTGCGCACGCCACAGGATCGGAATGATCGCCGAGGCCTGACGGCCCTCAGGGAACTTTTTCATCTGCGCTTCGGCCCATTTCTGGTTGTCGGGCGTAAAAGCGAAGGTTTCAGGTTGGTCGTGATATAAACGGCGTAGCATCAGTTCATTCCATTTAAGATTATGGCGCTATTGAGCAGGACAAACAGCGCAGCAGGGACGATCCCCGCAGGATTTGCGGCACTAGCTAACAGAACCAGCAATCCCGGCAAACCCATTGTTGTACTCATCCGCAAGCCCCTGTTGTCAGGCGGAACGCGGCACCGTCATCGGCGATGCGCCCCTGCCCGTCTGCTTTCAGTTCTGTCATGATCCGCGCAAGGTCTTCGACCGACAGGGTCGCGGCCTCCATGATTTGCGCAGAGTTGCTGCTGTTCACTTCGCAACCATTCGCTGCCACGGTGGTGATAAAGCGGCTTTTGGCCGATTGCGGCAATGCGACAGGGTTCACAGGCTGCGGCGTTACAGCCGGAGCCTTGCGGAAATCCGGTATCTCAAGCGAACAGCCAGCCAGTGCCAACACGCTTGCCCCGATGAGTAACCCTGCCCGCATCTAGTTATCCACCATCGCTGGTCCGTATTCGAACACGTTGTTCATACCGTAGATCAGCACAAGAACAGAGACCGCAAGACCGGCGACACCGCCAATAACGATCCCCGTCAGCGCCCTGCGGAACATATGGCCTATGGCCGCAGACACAAAAAAGCCGCAGGCCACGAAAATACCCATAAGGATATTCGCGATACTCATCTGTCGATCTCGCCGAACACGACGTCCATGGTGCCGATAATCGCACTCACGTCCGCCAGTTGGTGGCCTTTGCAGATATAGTCCATTGCTTGCAGATGCAGATAACCCGGTGCGCGCAGTTTGGCGCGGTAAGGCTGGTTGGTGCCATCGGCCACCAGATAGACGCCGAATTCGCCCTTTGGAGCCTCGACCGCAGCGTAAACCTCGCCCGCAGGCACGTGGAAGCCTTCGGTGTAAAGTTTGAAGTGGTGGATCAACGCCTCCATCGAGGTTTTCATCTCGCCGCGTGTTGGCGGGGTCATCTTGCCGCGGGCCATCACATCGCCCTTTTCATGGCGCAGCTTTTCGCAGGCCTGACGGATGATGTGGGTGGACTGGCGCATTTCCTCCATACGACACAGATAGCGGTCATAGCAGTCGCCATTCTTGCCAACGGGGATCTGGAATTCGAACTCATCGTAGCATTCATAAGGCTGCGCACGGCGCAAATCCCATGCAAGACCGGACCCGCGCACCATCACGCCGGAAAAGCCCCAATCCTGAATGTCTTCCTCTGACACGATGCCGATATCGGCGTTGCGCTGTTTGAAAATGCGGTTTTCGGTCAGAAGCCCGTCGATATCGTCCAGTACCTTCGGGAATTCCACGGCCCAAGCGTCGATATCCTCGACCAGTTGATCCGGCAGGTCCTGATGCACACCACCGGGGCGGACATAGGCGGCGTGCAGCCGCGCGCCGCAGGCACGCTCGTAGAACACCATCAGTTTCTCACGCTCTTCAAACCCCCAGAGCGGCGGTGTCAGCGCGCCCACGTCCATCGCCTGCGTGGTCACGTTCAGCAGGTGCGACAGGATGCGCCCGATCTCGGAATAGAGCACACGGATCAGGGACGCACGGCGTGGCACTTCGGTCTTGGTCAGCTTTTCGATGGCCAGACACCAAGCATGTTCCTGATTCATCGGCGACACGTAATCCAGCCGGTCCAGATAAGGCAGGTTTTGCAGGTAGGTGCGTGATTCCATCAGCTTTTCGGTGCCACGGTGCAGCAGGCCGATATGCGGGTCGCAGCGTTCGACGATCTCGCCATCAAGTTCAAGAACCAGACGCAGCACGCCGTGGGCCGCAGGGTGTTGCGGGCCGAAGTTGATGTTGAAATTCCTGATCTGCTGCTCGTCCGTGGCCGCGTCAGTCGATCCATCATCGTATTGGTTCGTACGGATATCACCGTCCATCATGGCTTATGCCCTCGCTCTATTGTCTTGCCACCGCTGTGGCAGGGGTCCGACATTGCCGGCCACCCATTCATAATGTTCATTCAACATTCCCAAGGCGCGCACGTGCAACCGGTCGCGCATCACGACGGGCGGTCCTTCGTGCACAGGCTGCGACAGTTCCGGCGTCACCGGCCTGATGCCCAGAAAGGCACATAAACGCGCCAGACCTTCACGGGTAAACAGATCTTCTGTGAACTGGATCAGCAAGCGGCCCTCGGGGATCACACGGCGCAGTTTGCGGATGATCTTTGGATAGTCGCCTCGGGTCAGGATATGGGTTTCCTGCCCTTTGTTCAGCATCCGGTGCAGGATGTTGTTCGATTTCTTCTCGTAGACCTCATGCTCCTGCCGCTGGCGGCGGGCCTGCATGCGGATGTGCGACCACAGACGGTCAAGCGGGTCGCGGATCAGAAAGACGAACTTGGCGGCAGGCTGCGCGTCGCGCATCCGCGTCAGGGTCTCGTCATCAAGCGTCGCGTAATTCGGTGTCATGTCACCGATCAGCTTGCCCGCATCGCGCCCTGCCGTCAGCCAGTCGAAATAGGCGGCGTCACCGTCGCGCGGTGCTTCCAGCACAGCGACAAGCGCTTTCATCTCGTTGATGCGCCGGTCAAGGTTATCTACCTGCCACTGGCGTCCTGCTTGTGCCGCTTCGATTTTGTCGTGGCGCAATTCGCGCAGGCGGACGCGGAAATTCACAAGCTGCTTTTCGCGGCCATCGGCATCAAAGGTGTCCCAATAATGCGCCTCTTTCACAGCGGGCATGGCGCAATCCGCATGATCATGCAGATAACGGTAGAGCCAAGACGTCCCCGCCTTGGTTGCGCCCACGCAGTAAAAGAGGGTTGGTGCGGCCATCAGCCGGCCTTCTCTTCTTTCTTTTCGTCACCGGGCAGGATGTATTCGGCCCCTTCCCATGGCGACATAAAGTCGAACTGGCGGTATTCCTGTACCAGCTTGACCGGCTCGTAAACCACGCGCTTTTGCACCTCGTCATAGCGGACTTCGGTGTAGCCCGTTGTCGGGAAGTCCTTGCGCAGCGGATAGCCACGGAAACCATAGTCGGTCAGGATGCGGCGCAGGTCGGGGTGACCTGAAAACAGGATGCCGAACATATCGAACACTTCGCGTTCAAACCAGTTGGCCGAAGGGTGCACGGGCATGATCGAGGGGACCATATCCTCTTCGCGGATCTGCACACGCAGGCGGATGCGCTGGTTCTGATACATGCTGAGGAAATGGTACACGACGTCAAACCGCTTGGCCCGCGTGGGGTAGTCCACTGCGGTGATGTCCACCAACGAGGAGAATTTGCAGGACGAATCGTTCTTCAAAAACTCGACAAAACTGACAAGCGCGGATGGCGCGACGGTCACCGTCAACTCGTCATTGGCGACCTCCCATGACAGCACGCAGTCGGTGCGTTTCAGCTCCAGATGGGTGCCAAGTTCTTGCAGGGCTTCAGTCATCATATTTCCTTTCACGCGCCAAAGCGCACGATTTCTTGCAGGCACGCCCTAGCGTACAATCGTTCCTGTCCGGCGCATTTTGCGCTGCAATTGCAGGATACCGTAAAGCAACGCCTCTGCCGTCGGAGGACAGCCGGGCACATAGACATCGACAGGGACGATCCGGTCACAGCCACGCACAACCGAATAGCTGTAGTGGTAATACCCGCCGCCATTGGCGCAGGACCCCATCGAGATCACATAGCGCGGCTCAGGCATCTGGTCGTAGACCTTGCGCAGCGCGGGCGCCATCTTGTTGGTCAGGGTGCCCGCCACGATCATCAGGTCCGACTGGCGCGGGGATGCGCGGGGGGCTGTGCCAAACCGTTCAAGGTCATAGCGCGGCATGGATGTATGCATCATCTCGACCGCACAACAGGCCAGCCCGAATGTCATCCAGTGCAGGCTGCCGGTGCGCGCCCAGTTCACGATGTCAGCAGTCGAGGTCACAAGGAAACCCTTGTCCTGCAACTCCGAATTGATCAGCTGCGCGCCGTGCTCTTTGTCGGCACCCACTGCGGTTCCGGTCATCACGCCCATGCAGGCTCTCCTTCGGCTTTGTTCCCTGTAAACCAAGTACGCGGCACATATGCGAAGGTCAAGACGACTACCGCATCTCGCGGCAATATGGCCCGACGGGCAAAACCTTCCCGCGCTGAGGAATTAACACAATCTTAATAGATTGTTTGTAACCCCCGAGCGATGCAGAAACGGGGGGGGCAATATGACGGCTGTTTTTCCGGCCCTGGCACCGGTTGATGCCATGCGGCTGTCCCGACGCATCTTTCTGATGACAGTCGCGAATGGCATTGTCGCTATCGCGGTCATTCTGGGCATGGCCTTCTGGATGGCGGGACGCGTCAATGATCTGGCACAAACCGCCGCAAGGGCGCAGCTTGAAACAGCGCTTCAGGGCGAAATCGAGAAGGTCGAGATTTCGACCGTCGACTACGCCTTTTGGAACCATCACCATGATTTGATCGTCACTGGCGACGCGGAAACGCTTTTCGATGATGTGGGCAGCGGCGCGACAAATAGCACCACGTTCGACTTTATCTATCTGCTGGATGGGGACGGCACACCGCTTTTTGCCTATGAAACCGAGGGCAGTGGCTCCGACCTGTCGGTGATCGACGACCGGTTGCGCCGCGTGCTTCATGCAGCGGTTGTCAAAACACCGCTTCAACCTGATGTGGTCCAATCGCGGTTCGACTTTGCCGGTGATCAGCTTGCCGCGGTCGCCGCAACACGTGTCCGCCCTGATGATGTGAGCGGATATGGGTTGGACGATCTGCCTGTCATAATTGCGGGTAACTGGCTGACGCCTGCGCGGCTGGATGGGCTTGCCGATAATCCGATGCTGTCCGGCCTGACACTGCACACGCAGGCCCCTGCCGCCGATGCAGACCGGAACAGTCTGTTGCTGAAGACTGCCGCGGGGCAACCCCTTGCCACGTTCTCGTGGAGCGCGCAGCGCCCCGGTGACGGGCTGCTTCAGACTGTTTTGCCGGTGATTCTTGCTCTTTCGGTGCTGACACTGATGATGACGCTGCTCGTCGGGCGCGCCGCATCCACGCAGACCAGCGCATTGATGACCCAGCGCCAGATTGCGCGTACGGATCGGCTTACCGGTCTGGCCAATCGCGCGGGTCTGGAAGACATCATGTCCACCCCGCGCATGGTCGATGCGATTGCGAAGGGGCATGTTGCGGTGCTCAATCTTGATCTGAACGACTTCAAGCAAATCAACGACAGTGAAGGCCATGACGCAGGCGACCGCGCGCTTCAGATCTTTGCATCGCGCCTGCGGGGTGCATTACGGGCGGAGGATATGATCGTGCGGATGGGTGGCGACGAATTCATCTGTATTCTTATCGACGCCAGCCCTCGTGCGGCCGCAAAAACAATCGCGCAACGCATTCTGAAAGCCACCGCGCCACCTGTGCGCGTCGGCGACAAGGCACATCATCTGACGGCGTCTATCGGCATCGCCATTGGCGCGCCGGACCTAAGCTGGGCTGATGTGCAAAAGAATGCGGATCGGGCAATGTACCGTGCGAAGGCTGCAAACACCGAGGACGCCGTTTTCTACAAATCACACTTTCAAACGGCATCCGAAAGCGAAGGGCCTGCCCTGACGTAGGACAGGCCAGAGCGGGTTTATTCCCACTCAAGCGCGCCTTTTTTCCACTCGTAGGCAAAGCCGATTGTCAGCACGCCGAGGAAAACCATCATGGACCAGAAACCGACCATGCTGACATCCTGAAAGGCGACAGCCCAGGGGAACAGGAACGCGACCTCAAGGTCGAAGATGATGAACAGGATCGCCACCAGATAAAAGCGTACATCGAATTTCATGCGGGCATCATCGAATGCGTTAAAGCCACATTCATAGGCCGATACTTTCTCTGGATCAGGGTTGCGCACGGCGACAATCGCGGCCGCAATAATCAGGATCAGGCCCAGCGCAATCGCCAGTCCCAGAAAAATCATGATCGGCAGATATTCGGACAGCATTTCCTGCAAGGGATGTTCCTTTCGGCTTGGCACGCCGAGGCATGCCAGAAGTTGGCTTGGGGATGCATACCGCCCGCACCGCAAAGGGTCAACCGAGCGCGGCGTCGCAGTGCCTTAATTTTGCAGGACTTAGTCGGCGCGATGTGTGGCGGGTGCATGCGGCGAAAGGACCGTGCCCGCGACGGA
>JBFEQR010000067.1:0-8510 GCA_041549425.1 Yoonia sp.
GAAATTCGTCTGTCATAACCGCGCAGACCGTGTGGCTGCCTTGGTCCGCAGCACAGGTATCACAGGCGCCGTTGCGGAAGAAACCTGTCATAGGGTCGGTTGAACAAGGCGCGAGCGTACTGCCCAGCACGTTGAACGAGGGGTCTTTTTCCATCGGTTACTCCAAACTTGCGGCAATCAGGCGGAAAATCCGCTCGTCTTCTTCCTGTACGCCGTCGTCGCGAAAACTGCGGTTGGCCGCATGGACCGAGACGACGGTATTTCGCGCAGGATCAATATAGATATACTGCCCGTAAATCCCACGTCCAAGATATGCGCCATCTTCTGATCCGTGCGGAATCCACCATTGATAGCCATAGCGGATTTCGCCCGGTTCCGTTTTGGCACTGGGCGTGGTGGATTCTGCCACCCAGTCGGCGGGCACGATCTGTTGGCCGTTCCAGATGCCCCCATTGGCAAACATCTGGGCAAAGCGGGCGTTGTCGCGGGTTGTGACGGCCAACCCTCCCAGAACAAACGCCTCGCCGAAGCCGTCGGCCAGATAATAGGGGTCCACCTCAAAGCCAAGCGGTTTGATGATCCTGTCATTCATCAGCGTCGCCACATCCGCACCCGTGGCACCACGGATAATCATCCCCAGCACATGCGTGTCGATCGACACATATTCCCACCGTGCGCCGGGTTCTGCGGCGCTGTGTTTTTGCGCGGTGGCGAAACCGTCCATGGACCCGCCCAAGGCCAGCACGCGGCCCATGCGGTTGATGTCAGAGAAGAACGCCAGATAGTCTTCGTTGAAGCGGATGCCGGATGACATTTGCAGCACATCCTTGACGCTGGCCTTGTCATAGGCCCCGCCTTTGAGTGTTGGCGCATATTTGGTGACAGGATCGTCAAGGCTGCCGAAAGCGCCCTCGCCATGCAGCACGCCGAAAAGCGCCGACAGGTAGCTTTTTGAAATCGACCAACTGATGCGCCGGTCGTGGGCGCTGGTGCCTTTGTAGTAGTCTTCGAAAACGATTGCGCTGTCTTTCAGGACCACTATGCCGGTGACATCGCGGTCTGCGATCCAATCGTGGACTTCTGCGGGCAGATCTTGCGCTGTGCCTTGGGGCAGGGGGCTTGGGGTTACCCCATCGGCGGGCAGAGCGCGCGTGTGAAACACCTGATCCATATGGGAAAAGTTGTGCACTATCTTGGGGGCCGAAAACAGGTCCAGCACATTGACCAGACGCCCGATTTCGTCGCGCCTCCAAAGCCCGCGTGAGGTCGCCGCCAGCCCAAGCGCCAGACTGTAGCGGCCCAGTTTCTGCAATCCTGCGATCATGCTGCGTCCCGCCATTTGATCCAGCGCCCGTGAAAGTCGGCGCGCCCCAGATCAAGGGTCACATCTGCAGGCCAAATCCGCAAGGTCAGCGCGGCGCCATTGCCCTTACCATCGTTTTCCATGCCGAACCACGCCAAAGGGGTCGTGTCGGTGGCACCCGCCCCTGCGTCTTCAATAATTGCCGTGCCTAAGGACTGGTTGTCGGCCGGAAAATACTGCCATGCGACTGTGCTGTAGATCAGATGAAGCTCACCTTCTTTGTGCGCCATCCGTGTTGCCAGCCAATCGATCGCGTCGCTTTGCATCACGCGCGTTTTGGCCGCTGTGATGGCCGCGCGGGTCAGGCCAAGCCGTTCGGGTTGATCCGGCCATAGATAAGCCTGCAGGCGCAGGGCGTCTTTGGGATCGCTGGCCTCTAGCGGGTTCAGATCGACGCCCGCACGGGACACCACAGATGGCTGCGCAGACGGGGGAAGGGGGCCTTCCCAATCAGGCAAAAGGGTCAACACCGGTTGGGCGGCACCGAAATGCTGCCCCTTTGCGGTCATCGCATAGGAGTCCCAATGCAGGTTCAGTCCGCCACTGGCCCCCAGTTCGGAGGTGCGGATCGGCAGACCGAACCGGTCGGCCAAAAGATGTCCGACGGCAATCAACGTGGCCGCCCGCCGCACTTCATTGGTTTGGGGTGCACTGTCGAGCCAGTCGTGAATATGACTTTCGTCTGTCGCCAGCGTTTCCTGCACGGCGGCCCAAAGTGCTGCGTCATCGGGCTGATGTGGCGGGTAGACGGCGTTCAACGCAATGTGCCCCTCCAGATGCAGGGCGTGCAGCGCACCGGCCAAGCGCGGGGGAACCGACTGTGCCGCAGGGCTGATGTCGCCTTGCCACGCGAAAATCCGGTCTGTCACGGTGCCTTGCGGCCACGGCATCTGCGCGCATAGCCGCATCAACTGCCCCATAAATGGCGATCCCAGAGATGTGCAGGCAGCGGACTGATCTGCAAAGGCCTCTTGAATATGCGCAGGCGTCACCGGAAACGGTCTACCAGTTTTTGCATCGGCGAACGGTCGTCGGGGTCCTCAGGCGTCGGAATCGTCTGGGGCTTCGGCTTTGGCTGTGAAGTGGATGACCGCGGCGGCGCAACCCGCAGCGCAATGGCGTTGAGGAATTTCGCGCCATCGCCCGCCACCAGATCAGCGATCCCGTCGCTGATCCCGCGCAGCTCGTCATCCAGCCAATCGGCATCTGCTTTGGGAAAATCGCGCAGTACATAACCTGGTACCGCGTCTTTGTGGCCGGGATGACCAACGCCCATGCGCACGCGGTGATAATCCGGTCCGATATGGCCGTGGATGGACCGCAGGCCATTGTGACCGGCGTGCCCGCCGCCGGTTTTCAGGCGCACCTTGCCCGGGGCCAGATCAATCTCGTCATGGAAGACGATGATATCCTCGGGCGACAGTTTGAGAAAGCGCATCGCCTCGCCCACAGACTGCCCCGAAAGGTTCATAAAGGTTTCGGGTTTCAGCAATGTCACGCGGTCGGACCCAAGGTGTCCTTCGCATATCTGGCCCTGAAATTTGGAGCGCCAGCCGCTGAAACCATGATCGGAGGCGACCCGATCCATGGCCATAAAGCCGATATTGTGACGGTTCTGCGCGTATTTCGCGCCCGGATTGCCGAGGCCTACAAGAAGTTTCATGCTGCTACTCTACAATATGCCGCAGTGCAGCGCCAGTTGCAGTTTTCTGCGGCGACAGCAGGAAGAAACGAAAAAGGGCCCCCGAAACGGGAGCCCTCAAACCTAGCATACGAAAAGACGCTTACTCTTCAGCGCCTGTTGTTGGCACTTCGTCTGCTGCAACTTCTTCGCCCTCTTCTTCGTCGTCGGCCAGCAATGCACGTGGTGCAGTGATGTTCGCGATGACAAAGTCACGGTCGGTGATTGTTGGCACGGCGCCCTCTGGCAGTGTAACGCTGCTGATGGAAATGGTGTCGCCCATCTGGACGTCTGCCAGATCAACAGTGATGTGGTCCGGAATGTCACCGGCAAGCACTTCCAGTTCGACCTCGTTACGTACAACAGTCAGAACGCCGCCCTTCTTCACGCCGGGGCATGTATCCGCGTTGAGGAACTCAACAGGGATGAAAAGCTTTACACGGCTGGTACGCTTGAGGCGCATCAGGTCGATGTGTGTCGGCAGGTCCTTGACCACGTCGCGCTGAACGCCACGGCAGATCACACGGACGTCTTCCTGACCTTCGATCTTGAGGTTGTGCAGCGTGGACATGAAGCCACCCTTGCGCAGTTTTGTCAGAAGGTAGTTGAATGGGATGCTGATGGATTGCGGCTCTGCGCCGCCACCATAAACAATGCCAGGTACGTCGCCATCACGGCGAGCTTGGCGGGCGGCCCCCTTGCCTGTCCCCGCGCGTACCTTGGCGTTAAGATCTGGGATCTTTCCAGCCATAGTAATTCTCCAAAAATATAGGGGCCCGCCTCCAAGGGTGTCCGAGCCCGATGAAGCCCGGCGTATAGGACGATTGTGACCGCTTGAAAAGAGGTTTTATGATCCAAAACGACATTGAAACTTGCCTTGGGTGAAATGGCGATGCAATCAGGCGCAATGTCGATTGTGAATGCCTTGAAAACCTCGCGGCCCGCCGCCACCGCTTTTGTCGTCATCGGGATGTTCTGGGGCTGTTTTGCCGCCTATGTGCCGGTGATCAAGGCCCAGCTTGGCGCGTCTGATGCGTTGTTCGGGACGCTTTTGCTGGGGTCGGCTGCCGGGCTGGTTTCTGCAATGTGGTTGGCGCCTTATGCCGACCGTGTTCTGGGCGCGCGGGGGATGCAGGTTGGTGCGGCCGCACTTGCGGTGTTCTGGTTATTCCCGGGGCAGATGACGCATCCTGTATTGTTTGCGGTGACGATGGCATTTGTCGGGCTGGCCTCGGGTGTGCTTGACGTCGTGATGAACGCGCGCGTCAGCGAGTTGGAGGCCATACACAGCCGACCCTTGATGAACGTAAACCATGCGATGTTTTCTGTGGCCTATGCCGCTGGCGCAATCTTGGTCAGTTTCACGCGCGAGGCTGGCATCGGACCCGCACCGGTCTTTGCGGGTTTTGCTATGCTGGCGTTGTTGATGCTGCCGATCATGCGTCTTGAGGTCAGTCATGTCGCCGCGCAAGAGGGGTACGCGGGCCGCTATCCGCTGGCGCCGATCCTGCTGTGTGGCGGAATTGTCCTGATCGCCTTCATGTCCGAAGCAACGGTCGAGGCATGGTCAGCCCTGCATGTCGAACGCACCTTGGGCGGCGGTGCAGCCGAGGGCGCACTCGGGCCTGCGATGCTGGGGATCACGATGGCCATTGGCCGGTTTTCCGGTCAGGCGGTATCCGAGCGGCTAAGCGAATTTGCGGTTGTTTTGGGCGCGACCGTTGTGTCGGCTTCGGGGGCAGTGATCGCCGCTTTGGCCCCGACGCCGATTATTGCCTATGTCGGCTTCGGGATTTTGGGTCTGGGGGTGTCCGTGATCGGGCCGATCGGGCTTGCGCTTGTGGGGCGTCTGGTCGCGCCGCATCTGCGCACCGAAGCGATTAGCCGGACGGCGGTGATCGGGTTTTCGGGGTTCTTTCTGGCACCCGTCATGATGGGGTTTTTGTCAGAGGCTTTCGGTCTGCGGGCCGCATTCCTTTGCGTGGCGGTGCTTTTGTTCTCGGTCGTGCCGCTGGCACTGATGATCCGCAAACTGCCGCACCATACCGACAGATAGCCATATCAAGAAAAAGGGCAATCGCATCGCTGCAATTGCCCTTCTGTCATTTCACACGCACATCCCAAAATACGGCTGTGGCGCGTGATCATTCATGACGCAACTGCGTCGGAATGAAAGTCTTACTGGTTTGCTGCAACGAGCAGAGCTGCTGCCAGTACGCCCAGAACGATCAGGCCTGTTGTGCCGGAACCTGCAGGCTCTGCCATTGGCTCTTCCATTACAACGGGAGCTTCCATGACTTCTTCGGACATGCCGCCAGCAAAAGCGGATGTGGACATAACTGCGATGGAGGCTGCAGCTGCGATTGTTGTTGTAGTGCGCATAATTGATACTCCTAATTAGTCTTTGCACGGGGGTCGCACCAATGCCGGAGCGACCGGGTCCACTGGCAGTGTTATCGGCTCTGGGCCTGTGGTCAATGTATTCTTGTGACCTGACCGGACAATCGCACAAAATGTGGCGAATTTGCTCCCATTTTTGTGCAGTTTCTGCATCACTTTGCAGCGTTCACGCCCATTTACCTTCGAAATCCGCCGGCACAAGCAGGATATCACGATCTAGTGTAGTAATGTCACGTCGCCCGCAAAGCGCCATTGTTGTGTCCAGTTCCTTGTGGATGACCTCAAGCGCTGTGGTCACGCCTTTTTCACCCATCGCGCCCAATCCATTGACATAAGCACGCCCGATGTAGGTGCCCTTGGCCCCCATCGCCAGCGCCTTGAGCACGTCCTGACCGGACCGGATACCGCTATCAAAGTGGACTTCGACCTTGTCGCCGACGGCGTCCAGAATTGCGGGCAAGGCGCGGATCGACGACAAGGCGCCATCCAACTGGCGTCCCCCGTGATTTGACACGATAATCGCATCCGCACCCAGTTCCGCCGCCTTGCGCGCGTCGTCAGCGTCAAGAATTCCCTTCAGGATCACGGGACCGCCCCACATTTTCATCAACTGGGCAACGCGGTCCCAATCAAGTGCGTGATCGAATGCCTCTGCCGTCCATGATGCCAATGACGAGGGATCGGACACCCCTTTTGCATGGCCGACAATATTGCCGAAAAACCGCCGTTTGGTTTGCAGCATCTCGATGCCCCACGGCCATTTGGTGGCCAGATTGGCCATGCTGGCCAGCGTGAATTTGGGTGGGGCCGACAGGCCGTTCTTGAGGTCCTTGTGCCGCTGCCCAAGGATTTGCAGATCAAGCGTGATGACCATGGCAGAGCAGTTGGCCGCGCGCGCACGGTCGAACAAGCGCTGCATGAATTCATCGTCCTTGAGGGTGTAGACCTGAAACCAGAACGGCTTTTCGGTATTTGCGGCCACATCCTCGATCGAGCAAATCGACATCGTCGAAAGTGTATAGGGGACGCCGAATTTCTCGGCGGCGCTGGCTGCTTTGATCTCGCCGTCGGCGCATTGCATGCCGGTTAGTCCCACAGGGGCCAATGCGACAGGCATCGCCACGTCTTGTCCGATCATCTTGCTGGCGGTCGTGCGGTTCGTCATGTCCACCGCGATCCGCTGGCGCAGGCGGATCTTGTCAAAGTCGGAGGTGTTTTCGCGAAATGTCTGCTCTGTCCAGCTGCCGCTTTCGGCGTAATCGTAGAACATCTTGGGGGTGCGGCGTTTGTGCAGACGCTTCAGATCATCAATGGTTGTAATGACAGGCATGGCGAAATCCTTGAATTGGTAATTAATTGTTACCGATTTGGAATATTTTTCGCAAGTCTAGAAATGCGCGCAAAAAAGGGCGCGCAAGCCATGCCCGCGCACCCTGTTTCGGGTCATGCGTCTCTTTAGCCGCGATGCGTGCCATCCGCGAGACTGCTTACAAAAGCCAGCACGTCGGCCACGCTTTCGCCTGCGCCGATCTTTTCAACGATGGCCGAGCCGACGACCGCCCCGTCAGCGATGCTTGCAATCGCTTCTGCGGCATCGGGCGTCTTGATCCCGAAGCCGACAATCACGGGCAGATCGGTTTGCGATTTAATGCGTGCGACCTCTGGTGCGACATCATCCGCCTGCGCCTCGGCTGTGCCGGTGATGCCGGTGACAGACACGTAATACACAAAACCGGAGGTGTTCTGCAGCACCTTGGGCAGGCGTTTGTCGTCTGTGGTCGGTGTGGCAAGACGGATAAAGTTGATGCCCATCTTTTGGGCCGGAATGCACAGTTCTTCGTCTTCTTCGGGCGGCAGGTCGACGATGATCAGACCGTCAATTCCAGCGGCTTTGGCATCCGCAAGGAATACATCCACGCCGCGTGAATAGATCGGATTGTAATAGCCCATCATGACGATCGGCGTCGTGTCATCCTCTTTGCGCAATTCGCGGGCGTATTGCAGCGTTTTTTCCAGATTTTGACCGGATTCAAGTGCGCGCTGTCCAGCCAACTGGATGGTGGCACCATCCGCCATCGGGTCCGTGAAGGGCATTCACAGTTCGATAATATCCACACCGGCACCGGGTAGGCCTTTGACCACCTCAAGGCCGGTGTCATAGTCAGGGTCACCTGCCATCACATAAGCGACAAAGGCTTTCTTTCCGTCAGCGCGCAACTGCGCGAATTTGGCGTCGATTCTGCTCATTTTTGGTCCCCTGTCTGCAAACTTTGGCTGGTTTGAGGCAAGGGGCGCGGAAAATCAATGGCTCTGGCGCTGATTTTGCCCTGTTTTGCGACAACACTTGCAGCATTGCCGCCGTCCCCCTAGAAGCGCGGCAACGATCAAAGGAGTGTCGCTATGGGTTTCAAGATGGGTATCGTGGGTTTGCCGAACGTTGGCAAATCGACCCTGTTCAACGCGCTGACCAAGACCGCTGCCGCGCAGGCCGCGAACTTTCCGTTTTGCACGATTGAACCCAATGTGGGCGATGTGGCTGTGCCCGATGCACGGCTTGATAAACTGGCCGCGATTGCGACCTCCAAGCAGATCATCCCGACCCGTATGACTTTTGTCGATATCGCCGGTCTGGTGAAGGGCGCCAGTAAGGGCGAAGGCTTGGGCAACCAGTTTCTTGCCAATATCCGCGAATGCGACGCCATCGCCCATGTGCTGCGCTGTTTCGAGGACGACGACATCACCCACGTCGAAGGCCGCGTCGATCCGGTCGAGGACGCCGAAGTGATTGAAACCGAACTGATGCTGGCCGATCTGGAAAGCATCGAAAAGCGCCTTCAGAACCTGACCCGCAAGGTCCGCGGCGGTGACAAGGATGCGGTACAGCAGGTGCGGCTGTTGGAAATGGCGCAGGCGGCGCTCGAGAATGGTCAGCCTGCGCGCACTGTTGAGGTGGACCCCGAAGATGCCAAGGCGTGGCGCATGTTGCAGCTTTTGACCACCAAACCGGTCCTTTACGTCTGCAACGTCGAGGAGGACAGCGCAGGCACAGGCAACAGCCAGTCAGCC
>JBFEQR010000068.1:0-8451 GCA_041549425.1 Yoonia sp.
GATCAAGGCTCTGCACCTGCGTCTGGGCGCATCGATGGTCTATGTAACACACGACCAGATCGAAGCGATGACACTGGCCACCAAGATCGTCGTGATGAAAGGCGGCGTCATCCAGCAGATCGGCACCCCGTCCGAGATTTACAACCGGCCCGCCAACCTGTTCGTGGCCGATTTCATGGGCAGCCCCGCGATGAACCTGATTCCCGCCAAGGCCCGTGCCAATGGCACAGGCACCCACATCGAGATCGCGCGCAAGGACGGTGATCCCATTGTGCTGACCGACACCCGCAACGCGGATCTCCCCGAAGATGTCATCATCGGCGTGCGCCCCGAAGATATCGCTGACGCCACCAAGCGTGGCGGTGGCGACAGTCAGGAAGCGGAATGCATGATCGAAATCGTGGAACCGGCTGGCGCTGACACTTTTGCCACGCTCCACCTTGGCGGCAAGCAGGTTACCGCACGTCTGCACGCGGAAACAACGGCCAAGGCAGGCATGCCCCAAAAGCTGGCGTTTGATCTGGGCAAAGTGTCCTATTTCTCACCCGAAACGGGTGAGCGGCTGAACTAGGGTTCAGCCGTGCAGGGCCGCGACGGTCTTGAGGGTGGAGAAGCCGTAAAGAGCTTCGAACCCCTTTTCGCGTCCGTGGCCGGATAACCCCGTGCCCCCGAACGGCAGTTCGACCCCGCCGCCTGCGCCGTAGTTGTTGACAAATACCTGACCGGCCCGCAATGCGCGGGCCATCCGCATCTGCCGCGCACCGTTCTGGGTCCAGCATGACGCGACCAGACCAAAGGCCGTGCCATTGGCAATCGCGACCGCTTCGGCCTCGTCCTCAAATGGAATGATGACCTGTACGGGGCCGAAAATCTCGTCCTGTGCGAGGCTGTGATCGGGCGGGACATCTGCAAAAAGCATGGGCGCGATATAGGCCCCGCCGTCGGGTGCGTCGTCGACAATCAAGCCCCGCGCCACGCAGTTCAGATCATTCCCCTTGGCGATGAAGCCTGCGACGATTTCCTTCTGGTGCTGCGACACCAAAGGCCCCAGATTAAGGTCCGCCAAGGCAGGCCCCGCGCGCAATGCCCGATAGCGTTCGGCCATCGCCGCCACCACTTGATCATAAACACCACGCTGCACCAGAATGCGCGACGAAGCAGAGCATGTCTGCCCCGCATTCTGGATACCGGCATTCACCAGAAACGGCAGTGCCGCATCAATGTCGGCATCATCGAAAACCACCTGCGGGGATTTGCCCCCCAGCTCCAGCGTCACAGGTACCACATTATCGCCTGCCGTCTGCTGGATCAGCTTGCCCACGCCCACGGACCCCGTGAATGAAATGTGGTGCACACCCCTATGGGCAGCCAAAGACGCGCCCGCCTCTGCCCCTAGGCCGGGCACCACGTTCAGCGCACCTGCGGGCAATCCCGCCTCACGTGCGATTTCGGCAAAAGCGAGCGCTGTCAGGCAGGCCTCTTCTGCGGGTTTCAGCACACAGGCATTGCCCATCGCCAAGGCCGCCCCGACAGAGCGCCCGATGATCTGCATCGGATAGTTCCACGGGATGATATGGCCCGTCACGCCGTGCGGTTCGCGCAGGGTATAGACGGTGTAGCCGTCCAGATAGGGGATCGTCTCGCCATGCACCTTGTCTGCGGCACCGCCGTAGAATTCCAGATAGCGGGCAAGGGCCAGCACATCCGCGCGCGCTTGGGTCAGGGGCTTGCCGACATCCATCGCCTCGAGCCGTGCAAGCTCGTCCACATGGCTTAGCACCGCCTGACCGATCTTGGCCAGAAGGCGTCCCCGCTCTGCTGCGGTCGCCCTGCCCCATGCGCCCGACAACGCCGCATCAGCGGCCACGACTGCAGCATCAATATCGGCGGCACGCCCACGGGCGATGTCGCACAGCTTGGTGCCATCTGACGGATTGGTCAGCGCAAGAACCTCTTGCCCGATGGGATCGACCCATGCGCCTGCGATAAAGCATTTGTCAGGGTCGATGTTCAAAGGTCGCAAGGTCATTGCCGCCCGAAGCCTCCGTTATTTTGCGTAGGCGATCGCCGGCAACCACGTCACAAGTGCCGGAAATTCAAACACGATGAACAGGCCCAGAAGCTGCAACAAGACAAACGGGATGACGCCCTTGTAGATGTCTGCGATCGTCACACCCGGTGGGCAAACGCCTTTGAGATAGAACAACGCAAAGCCGACAGGCGGCGTCAGGAACGACGTCTGCAGGGTCACCGCCACAAGGATCGCAAACCATGTCACCACGGGTTCAGCCACTTGGCCAAAATCGGGGATGTCCCCTTCCAGACCCAAGCCCTGAATGATGGGCAGCATCAGAGGCATGATGATGATCGTGATCTCGATCCAGTCCAGAAGGAAACCCAGAAGGAACACGATGAACAGGATGAACAGAACCACCGAATACGGATCGTCGAACACCGACAGAACCATACCTTCGATGATTTCGTCCCCGCCATAGCGGCGCAGGATGAAAGCAAAGAAATTCGCCGCCAGAAAGATACCGACGATATAGCCTGCCGTGTTGAGCGTGGACCGGCTGACCTCACGCACAACTTTCAGGTTCAGTCGCCCATTGAAAAGCGCAAGCGCTGTCGCGCCCAATGCGCCGAGGCCTGATGCCTCGGTCGGGGTGGCGAAACCAGCAAAGATCGAACCCAGCACCAGCAGGATCAGGAACATCGGCGGGATCACGGCTAGCAGCACCTCTTTGACGACGGGCCAGCCGACCTCTTCGGTCTTTTCGGGCACTGGCATCGCGTCGGGTTTGATCAGGCCGTAAATCACGATGAAAATGATATAGAGCGCACCCAGGATCAGGCCGGGGAACAAGGCCCCCATGAACAGATCACCAAGGCTGATCGCCAGCTGATCCGACATGATAACCAGCATGATCGATGGCGGGATCAAAATTCCCAAGGTCCCCGCCGAGGCAATAGTGCCAGTCGCAATGGGTTTGGAATAGTTCTGTGCCATCATCGCAGGCAACGCCATCACACCCAGCAAGGTGACGGATGCACCGATCACGCCAGTGGATGCCGCCAGAATGATCCCGATCAGCAAGACCGTCAAAGACAGACCGCCGCGCAGACCGCCAAAGAGCTTTTGCATGGATTGCATCATGCGCTGTGCAACGCCGGACTGATCCAGCATCAACCCCATAAAGATGAACATCGGCAGTGCGACCAGAACCGGATTGTTTACCGTGCTGCCGAAAATCCGGCTCGAAAGCGCACCAAGCCGTTGGTAGTCGATGCCGGTACGGTCAAATTCTATAATATCGCGGAAAAAGCTGCGGTTGGGGTCCAGAAACACTTCGGCGATGACAACGAAAACCAGACTGACCCCGACGAGGGCCATGGCCACCGGAATGCCGCGAAACAGCATCCAGATGAAGGTAAGGAACATGGCGATAACCGCCACCTCATTAAGGGTGAGGTATTGCCCGATAAATGACAGCATTGATTACGACTCCGTCTTGCGCGAGGGGTCCATGGCACGCAGGACAAGGACGAGAATGGGTGTGATGATCAAGGCGGCGATGACTGTGTAGGTCATCTCATAATTGCCGAACTCGAATTCACCAAAAGCGGGCCCGCGGCCGATGTCACGGCTTGATGCGCCCTCTTCGGCAAAAAACGACATGACGATGTAAAGGCCGTAGTAGATCGTCAGATTGATCAGCAAGAATGTCGCGGGGAATGTCGCCCAAAGCTGCCGCCAAAGCTTGGGCGGATGCAGGCGAGACAGGTTGCGCACGACGGCAGACCAGCAGGCAACCGCGATAAAGATGAATGACAGGTTCATAAAGGCCTTGAGAATCCACAGATTGTGCAGACCGTTGGGGCTGTTGGAGCCCTCATCCGCGCGGATTGAAGTCAGCGCATAGTCATAAGTGACATCCCACGACAGGATGATGAAAGGCAGAAACAGCCAGCCAATCGCAAAGAGGTTGATGCGCGTCTTTTTTTCTACCGGAAACCCGTCATAGAAGATGTCCACCCGCACGTGGCTATCGGTCGTGACGGCGTAACCTACACCAACCAGCACGGCCATGCCGTAAAGCCACCATTGCAGATCATCCAGCCATGCCTGGTTCATGCCGCTGTTGCGCAGCACCACCTGTGCGGTGATGGCCAGCATCAGGATCGGAAACAACCATGCGGCAATATTTGAACAGAAGACAACAAATCGGTCACCACGGTTATGTTCCTCACGACCGATTTCTCCGGGGTCCGAAACGGCGACAAGCTCTTCTGGTGTTTCCATAGCAGATGCTTCCTTCAAACTGGCATAAGTCTTGCACGCAAAATGGGGCGGAAGAACCTCCGCCCCTATGCTTTGTTATTGCAGGTCCTGCTTAGTTCCGCGGACGTGGCAGGTAGATGTTGTCAGACCAGATCTTGTAGCCCGCACGGTATTCCTGCAGGTCTTCCCAGACCAATGCGAAATACTCGTCTTCTGCGGCAAGTTCTGCGGCAACTTCATTCCAGGACGATTCGAATGCTTCAAGCATCTCGTCCGGCCACTGGCGGATCGTCACGCCGTTTTCTTCCACGTTTGTCACCATCGCTCCATAGTTGAGCGCTTCGCCTTCAGCGTAGTTGGTGGTGATGTTGGCAAGGCAGGCTGTCTCGATCTGGTTCTGTGCGAACTCATCCAGATCATCCCAGCGGTCCTTGTTGATCAGCAGTTCGAACAGGGTCGCGGGCTGGTGCCAACCGGGGAAGTAGTTGTTGGATGCGATGTTATAGAAGCCCAAACGCTGGTCGATCAGCGGCATCGAGAATTCAGTCGCGTCAATCGCGCCACGCTCAAGCGCGGGGAAGATATCGCCAGCGGCCAGCAGGGATGTCGAAACACCCAGACGCTGCATGACTTCTGCACCCAGACCGAAGAAACGCATGTTCAGACCTTCAAGGTCGGCAACGCTTTTGATTTCTTCCTTGAACCAGCCGGATGTTTCAGGCGCGATGATGCCGCATGGCATGACTTTGACGTTATAGCCGTTCTCGTCATACATGCGCTGGAACAGGTCTGCACCGTCGTCATAGAGCATCCAACCCAGGAATTCACCGGCTTCGGGGCCGAAAGGAACTGCTGCGAACAAAGAGGCCGACGGGATCTTGCCCTGCCAGTAACCCGATGTGGTGTAGGCTGCGTCGACGGAACCGCTGGACACGGCATCGAGTGCTTCCAGTGTTGGTACAAGCTCGCCCGGATCGAAATGTTCGAATTCGACTTCGCGCGAAATGCTGTTGATCTTTGATACGAAGTCAACGCCAGCGGTGCCCAGAATTGGCAAGTTGCGCGAGAAACCAGAGGTCATCTCGAACACTTCTTGCGCCTGTGCGGCACCACCTACAGAAATAGCGGCGGCAAGGCCTGCTGCGATTGCTTTAGTCTTCATAAATATTCCTCCCAGAATATCGCCCTGCAAATGGGCCGATTGGTCAAGGTTTCAGACAACAGCACGCGACCACCGCGCTGCCTGCTATTATTGAAGGCCCGAGGACCCCGTTCCGTGCACATTACAGCCGGATTGGCTTAATCCGGTTCAAGGTGCCGCAAGACGTGCTGATATGCCTCCCCGCATATTCAGCACACGGCACCCCATCTCATGACGCGCGTTAGGAAGCCACAGTATTCACGGATTCTTCGAAAGTGGAATGTATTTTTCCGCAATTTCGTCATTTTTTTTACACGGGGTCTGGGAAGGGCCTGACAAATCCAACCATTGGCCGTCTTGCACCAGAAAAATCGCGACGGGCAACACTCCGCAAGGAAGAGCGCCCGTCGTTGATTTCATTGGTGAAAGTGAGGCGCGGCTGGCTGCTTACCAGCTGTTGTAGCCCAAGTATTTGCCCGACATCTCGACCTTTACACGGTCGCCCTTTGGGTTCTCGATGCGGGTCACGCTCATGTCGAAATCAATGGCCGACATGATGCCGTCGCCGAATTTCTCCTGAATAAGCGCCTTGAGGGTCGGCCCATAGACCCCGACGATTTCATAGAAGCGATAGATGCAGGGGTCGGTCGGCACGGCTTGTTCCCAGATTTTTGTGGGGCTTTCGGCCAGCACGCTTTCGGCTTCTTGGGGCAGGCCCATCACGCTGACCATCAGCTTGGCTTTGTCAGCGGGAAAGGCGTTCATGCCCATTGCTGCCGAATGCGTCCAAACCGGCGACATGCCGATCTTGTCAGCGATTTCTTCCCACGTCAGGCCCGCCTGCTTTTTGGCCGACAGGATCATCGCTGTTGCATCTTCTTTGGTCATCATTTCAGTCATGCTGAGGTCTTTCATGTTTGTCTCCTCCGGTCTTAGCTGTTCACGGCCCGCAGCGCGGGCGTTTGGTCTTCGGGGTCGTCGTTGGGTTCGGTCTTGTCGATCCGCACGGGCGCGGGCTTGTTCGTCACACCCGGGGTTGAGGGTTGGCCGGACAGCTCTTTCGAGCGCTTGCCAAGGAACTGCACCAGATGGTTGCGGATCGCGTAGTAGTTGGGATGCTCGATAATCTCGGTCCGGTTGCGCGGGCGCGGGATCGTGATCTCGACGCTTTCGGCGACACGGGCATAAGGGCCGTTTGTCATCAAAAGGATACGGTCGGCCAGCAGGATGGCCTCGTCGATGTCGTGTGTGATCATGAAGACGGTCTGTTCCATCTGCCCCCAGATTTTCAAAAGCTCGTCCTGAATGGTGCCCCGTGTCAGCGCGTCCAGCGCGCCAAAGGGTTCATCCAGCAACAGCAGTTTGGGGTGGTTGGCAAAGGCCCGCGCGATAGATACCCGCTGGCGCATACCGCCCGACAACTGGCTGGGTTTGCGGTGGATCACGTCGCCTTCCAACCCGACCATTGCCAGAAACTTCGTCGCATGGGCGATGACTTCGGCTTTGGACCAGTCGGGATAGCGTGCCTGCACGCCGAAGGTGACGTTCTTCAGTGTCGTCAGCCATGGCAGCAGGGAATAGTTCTGGAACACCACCCCACGATCAAGGCTTGGTCCTTTGACCTCGATCCCGTCCATTTTGACCACGCCGCTGGTCGGCTCTGCCAGTCCGGCCAGAATGTTCATGATCGTTGACTTGCCGCAGCCCGAGTGGCCAAGGATGACAACGAATTCACCCTTCTCCACCCCGAAACTTGCGTCTTCAAAGACCGTCAGTTCCCCACCAGCCCCGTCGGGAAAGCGCTGGGTCAGTTTTTCGATACTCAGAAAAGATTTCATAGCGCGTTCCTTTATTCGATGTACGTCACACGGCGCTGCAGCAGGCCAAAGGCTGCATCCAGCAACATGCCCACGATGCCGATCATCAGGATCGAGAAGATCACCGAGGTCAGATCAAGGTTGTTCCATTCGTTCCAGACGTAGTAGCCAATGCCGGTCCCCCCCACGAGCATCTCTGCCGCGACGATCACCAGCCATGCGATGCCGATGGAAATGCGCATACCGGTCACGATTGTTGGGGCTGCGGCGGGCAGAATGACGGTGAAGGCGGTTTTGACGGCCCCCAGTTCATGCGTGCGGGCCACATTTACCCAGTCTTCGCGCACGGCGGCCACGCCGAAGGCTGTATTGATCAGCATCGGCCAGATCGAACAGATGAAGATCACGAAGATCGCCGAGGCCTCGCTGTCCTGAATGATGAACAGCGCCAAGGGCATCCATGCCAGCGGTGAAATCGGGCGCAGGACCTGAATGAACGGGTTCAGCGCCTTATAGGCCACCGAGGACATACCGATCAGGAACCCCAGCGGGATCGTGATCAGGGCCGCCAAGAAATAGCCGGTCAGCACACGGTAGATGGAATAGCTGATCTGGATGCCAATCCCTTTGTCATTGGGACCAGCGTCATAAAACGGGTTCGACAACTCTTCCCACGCTTTAGCGATCACCTGACTGGGCGGTGGGACGCCTGCCTTTGGCGCGCCGCCACCGGTCAGCCGTTCGTATTCGGTCAATTCGCCCGCGGCCTGCTGGGCGGGGATTGACACCTCCCAGACCAGCATGCCGACCAATAGCAGCACCACGGAAAGCAGTGCTGCACGCTTGTTTTCGGAAAGGCGTTCCATTGATCAGTTGCCCGCCTTGATGGCAAAGCTGTCAACATAGGCCTCTGGCGCTGCGGAATCGAAGGTTTTGCCCATGATCGTGTGGGATTTGTAGGTCACGTCGGGGGCGTCGTAACCGAGATCTTCCATCACCTTCTTGCAGTCGGCAGCCAGATAAACCTGTTCGGCGACACCTTTGTAGTCCACGTCGCCTTCGATGTAGCCCCAACGCTTCATCTGCGTCAGGATCCAAACCCCCATCGAATGCCACGGGAAGGGGTCAAAATCGATCCGGTCAGGCACGCGCTTTACCTCGCCCAAGCCATCGGCATAGGTTCCTGTCAGCACCTGCTGGATCACGGTCAC
>JBFEQR010000069.1:0-8412 GCA_041549425.1 Yoonia sp.
CATGGCTCTTGCTGGTCCCTGCCACGGCAGAGGAAACCGACGCCCTTGGCGCGCGCGCAGGCACGGCATATCCTTCCGGGCTGCGGGCGATGCGCACGGCACAAATTGTCGTCGCTGTCGCCCCGCCGCAAACTTACGGCTGGATCGGCGGCATGGTTTCCCCCCAGATGCCCGCGGTTGCCGTCGAATTCGCCATGAACCAAATGGCCGCCGGTGTGATCCTGCCCAAATCAGCAAGCCGGACCGACGCCCCCCATAGCACACGCGACATCGAAGGGCCCAAGTTTATCAGGGTAGACTAGCCTACACCCACTTCGCCAGAGGCGGCAGGCTCATCAATACGGCATTGGCGTCGTGGCCGGTTGTCAGGCCGAATTTCGTGCCACGGTCATAAACAAGGTTGTATTCGGCATAAAGACCGCGATGGATAAGCTGCGTGTCCTTGTCGGCCTCGGACCACGGTGTATTTCGGCGTTTTTCCACCAAAGGCACATAGGCGGGCAGAAAGGCCTTGCCGATGTCCTGCGTCAGGGCAAAGTCGGCACACCAGTCGCCGGTGCAGTAGTCATCCATGAAAATGCCGCCAACACCGCGGGCGCGATTGCGGTGCGGGATATAGAAATATTCGTCCGCCCAAGCCTTGAGCTTGGGATAGTGGTCCTGCCCGTGCGGGTCCAGATGGGCCTTTTGGGTGGCGTGAAAATGTGCGGTATCTTCGTCGTATTCGATGCAAGGGTTCAGGTCAGAGCCGCCACCGAACCACCACGCGTGGGGTGTCCAGAACATGCGCGTATTCATATGCACCGCAGGCGCATGCGGGTTTTGCATATGCGCGACAAGCGAAATGCCCGAGGCCCAGAACCGCGGGTCTTCGGCCATACCGGGCACACCGCGGGCGGCCATCGCCTTTTGCGCGGCATCGCCTAACTGGCCGTACACGGTCGAGACATTGACACCGACCTTTTCGAAAACACGGCCCCCGCGCATCACGGACATCAGCCCGCCACCCGCGTCCGATCCATCGTCAGAGGTGCGTTTGGTCTCTGTCACCTCGAACCGGCCTGCGGGGCCGTCGTTCGTGTCGCTGTCTTCCAGCCCTTCAAAAGCCGCGACAATCTCGTCGCGCAGGGTGCGGAACCATGCCGATGCTGTTTTCTTTTCCGCCTCAAAACCGTCTGACATGGGCCGTCCTTATTGCCTGATATTGAATAACACTTTGCAGTCATTTTAGGCTACCATACCGATCAGACACCGATGATCCAGATCAAAACCGGAGACAGCCATGCGCCCTGCACTGATGATCCTGCCATTTCTCGCAATGGCCGCCTGTGCCACGCCACGCGAACAATGCATCAGCGACGCAACCCGCGACACGCGCGTGCTGAGTGCGCTGATCACCCAGACCCAAGGCAACCTTGCGCGCGGGTATGCCCTTAAGCAGCGGCAGGATGTGCGAACCGTGCTTGGTGCATGTCAGGGCCGCAACGAAGACGGCTCATCATTCTTCTTTTCGTGTGAAGAGGTTGATACAATCACCACCAATGTACCCGTCGCGATTGATCTGAAAGCGGAGCAGGCCAAGCTGCAATCCTTGCAGGAACGCTTTGTTCAGGCGCAAGCTGCGTCCAATGCGGCGATTACGCAATGTATCGCGCTTTATCCCGAATAGTCAGTGTGCTGACACTGCGGCAGGGTCGATCAGCGTCCGTCCGCCGTCCACAGTAATGATCTGGCCCGTCACAAAACCGGACGCGTCAGAGGCAAGGTATTGCACCGCATCAGACACCTCGCCCGGGCTGGCGATGCGGTGCAGCGGTGTGTTGTCGACGATCGCATCGCGCAGATCGTCATGGTCTTTCAGCGATCCCTTGAGGCTCGCGCTCATCACGCTGCCGAAGGCCACGGCGTTGACACGAATGCCGCTGGGCGCAAGTGCCACCGCCATTGACCGCGTCAATTGGTCCAGTGCGGCCGAACTGACCGAATAGGCCAGCAAATCAGGATGCGTGCGGCGTGCGGCGATCGAGCTGATATTGACGATCGACCCCAGATGGCCGCTGGTTTCTCCGTCCGCTTGTTTGATCATCCGCCGCGCCACCGCCTGACTGACGCGCATCGCGGTCAGGGTGTTCTGCTGCAACAGTTCCTCGACCGAGTTATCCTCGGGATCAAGCGGATCGGTGATCATCACCTGACGCGACGCGTTTACAAGGATATCAACACGCTCGAACGCGTCGATGGTGGCCGAAAGAAGGTTGGCAATCGTCAGTTTCTTGCGCAAATCGCCCGCAAAGATGCGCACGTTCTCTTCTTTCTCGGCCTCTTCGCCCATCTGGTGGGTCAGTGCCTTTTCATCCATATCGGCAAAGACGACATTGGCCCCCATGCTGACGAAATGACGCCCGATGGCAAGTCCGACCCCGTTGGCGGCCCCTGTGATGATCGCCGTCTTTCCAGAGATTGAAAATGACATTCTTGGTCTCCCTCAGGGTGCCCTAGCGTTTGGGGCGATTGGCGTGAAACAGCTTGAAGCCGCCGTTTCCACCCAGTGTCTCTACGTTGCGAAAACATTCGTTCAGAGTGGTTTCATAAGGCAAATGGCGGTTCGCCACCATCCACAGTTTCCCGTGCGGGGCCAGCAGACGGACAGCCGCCTGAATAAAGGTCCGCCCAAGGGACGGGTCCGATGCGCGTCCTGCGTGAAATGGCGGGTTCATCACGATCCCGTCGTAGGGCGCGGCCGCAAACTGTGTGGCATCTGCCCAGTGAAACGTGACGCGCGGATCGGTGACGTTCAAGCGTGCGCAATCCAGCGAAAGCGCTTCTGCCTCGATCAGGTCCAGTGATTTCACGCCATCGCGTGCCAGAACGGGCGCGGCAAGATAGCCCCAGCCAGCACCCAGATCAGCCATCCGCGCAGGCAATTTGTCCGGCAAAGCCTTCGCCAGCAATGCCGATCCGGCATCCACCGCCCCGTCCGAAAACACACCGGCTGTGGTAAAGAACCCGTGTGCGCCCTTGGTCGGCGCAGGTGCCGCCCAGTCCGCAAAGGCATCGCTGGCGGCAAACCAGAAGATCCGCCCGTGCCCTTTTGTGATCGACGGCAGATCGCCCAAAATCTTGCGGCACGATTTGAACAGACTGTCGACACCGTCGGTTTTTTGGCCGTCCACAATCACCAGTTCAGCCATCTTGCAGGCCTCTGCCACCATCGCACGGGCCAACGCCTTTGCGCGGGGCACCACCACAATTGCAACGCTGACCTGTGGCAGATCGCGCGTGACGACAAAGCCCGCGCCCTCCCATGCGGCCGCATCGGGATAGAAACCGTGGGTGACCCGAACAGCCTCGCGCGGCAAGGCGGACACGTCAAAAAGCGCCGACGGGCGCATAACCCCGATCGCGCCCTCGGGCAAAGACAAAAGCCCATCGGCGATGGCAGTGGTGAGGCGGGACTGGGACATGGGGGCGCGAATAGCGACGGCGCGCTATTCTTTCTCCAACGTGCATTGCAGAGGGTGCTGGTGCCGCTGGGCAAAGTCCATCACCTGCGCAACCTTGGTTTCTGCAATTTCGTGACTGAATACGCCAACGACGGCGACGCCTTTCTTGTGCACGGTCAGCATCAGCTCGAAGGCCTGCGCATGCGACAGGCCGAAAAACCGCTCCAACACATGCACGACGAATTCCATCGGCGTGAAATCATCGTTGAGGATCAAAACCTTATACATCGGCGGGCGCTTGGTCTTCGGCTTGGTCTCAAGCGCGACACCGACGTCACCGCCGTCATCACCCTTTTTGTCCGCCATCATGTGCAACTTTGCCAACATCAGTCCGCCCTATTCGGTTGGCGTTATATATAAGGCACACATCGCCCTTGAAAACCCCAAGGATTCACAAAGCAAATCCCGCGTTTTTAAATTAATTGCGACCCATCTTGCGACCTGCATCCGCCAACCCACAACATATGCCAAACCGATAGAAAGAGCGACGCAAAAGTCTTTGAAATTAGGGTATTTTCTGAAACCCCATCTTATGCTAGCGTTTGTTCATAATAATAAGACCACCGAAAGAATTCGGGGTCATTGAGGCAGTGAAAGAGGCAAGCGACGTGACTAGTCGTCTGGGACAGTGGGCCCTCCACGGGCTGTTTTTATGTATCGTTTTGGTATTCATGCTCGCACCTGTGCGCGGCTGGACGGCACCTTATGCCGCGATGGTGATGGATGCGCGCACCGGAGAGGTGCTGCATTCACGCAACGCCGACACCCGCTTGCATCCGGCGTCTTTGACCAAAATGATGACCCTTTACGTGGCGTTTCAGGCCATTGAACGGGGTGAAATCACCCTTGATACCCCCGTCCGCATCAGTCGCCTTGCCGCGTCCGAGCCCCCTTCGAAACTGGGGCTGCGGTCAGGTCAGACGATCCAGCTGCGCTTTTTGTTGCGCGCAGCGGCTGTCAAATCAGCCAATGACGCGGCGACGGCCATCGGCGAGGCTATCTCTGGCTCGGAGGCCGCTTTTGCAACCCGCATGAACCGCACCGCACGCGCCATGGGCATGACCAACACGACGTTCCGCAATGCCCACGGGCTGACCCAGTCCGGACACATGTCCACAGCACGCGATATGACGATCCTCGGTCGTCATGTGATCTATGATTTTCCGCAGTATTATAACCTATTCTCGCGCCGCTCTGCCAATGCCGGTGTCGCCACTGTGCGCCACACCAACCGCCGTTGGCTTGACAGCTATCGCGGTGGGGACGGGATCAAGACCGGTTATACCCGCGCGGCGGGGTTCAATCTGGTTGCCTCGGCCCAGCGCGGGCAGGAACGGGTGATTGCGACTGTCTTTGGTGGCTCATCCACCGCAGCACGCAACGCCCGCATCACAGAGCTGATGGATATGGGTTTTAACCGCGCCCCGACACGCGCCACCCTACGCAGACCCACACCACCCGGTGTGGCGCTTGCAGACGCAGGGCGCATTGTGCGCCCCAACGGCCTTGTCAGCACCAGCATGCGCCCCATCGCGCGGCCTGGCACGACGACGCCTGCCCCCGCAGAAGAAGTACTGGTCGCGGCTGTCGATCCCGACATCATCAACGCGGTGCTGGCAGAAGCGGTTGACGCCGCCGTCACACAAGCGCTGATTGCCACAGAGCCACCGGACGCACTCCAATCCGGCCCGATCACAACACCAGCGGTCACGCCGATTGCGCGCCCTGTACCAGACGGCACGGTTATGTTGGCCGCAGCCCCCGCGCCCGAACCTGCCATCGACACAGGACCAGAGGTGGTCACACGTATTTCGACCTCTGGCGGGCGTCATTGGGGGATCAATGTGGGACGCTTCAACACGCGCTACAATGCCGAACGCGTGCTGCTCAAGGTTGCCCTGAACGAAATGTCGTCACTCGATGGCGCGTTGCGCCGTGTGGTGCAGCGGTCCGGCGGGTTTGACGCCAACTTCATGGGGTTGACCCGCGAAGGGGCCGATCTGGCCTGCCGTCGCCTGCAAGCACGCGGCACCATGTGTTTCATGATCGGATCAGAGGACTAGGCGACCTTGCCCTCGAACGCGGCGGCCATCAGTGCGCGGGTGTAATCGGACTGCGGCGCGTCAAAGATCGCGTCAGCATCGCCAGCCTCGACGACATCGCCCTGTTTCATCACCATCACCTTATGCGACAGTGCGCGCACGACTTTCAGGTCGTGGCTGATGAACAGGTAGGCCAGCCCGTATTTCTGTTGCAGATCACGCAACAAGTTCACGATCTGCACCTGCACGGTCATGTCCAGAGCCGAAGTCGGCTCATCAAGCACCAGCAGTTTGGGCCGCAGGATCATCGCCCGCGCAATCGCGATGCGCTGACGTTGCCCGCCCGAAAACTCATGCGGGTAGCGGTCCATCAGGGATGGATCTAGACCCACCTCGCCCATGATGTCGGACACCATATCGCGGCGGTCACGCCCGGGTTCAACACCGTGCACACCCAGACCTTCGGCTATGATCTCGGCCACCGTCATGCGCGGGGACAGCGAACCATAGGGGTCCTGAAACACGATCTGCATGTCACTGCGCAAGGGCCGCATCTGACGTTGGTTCAGCGTGTGGATATCGCGGCCCTGAAATGCGATCCGCCCCTCGGACCGGATCAGGCGCATGACGGCAAGGGCAAGGGTCGTTTTGCCCGACCCGCTTTCGCCGACGACGCCAAGTGTTTCGCCTGCGCGCACTGTCAGCGTCGCCTCGTTCACCGCCTTCACATGGCCGACGGTCCGTTTGAGCAAGCCGCGCTGGATCGGGAACCAGATGCGCGCCTGATCGGTTTCCAGCACAACAGGTGCATTCGCAGGCACTGGCGTCGGCACGCCCGTTGATTCAGCTGCCAACAGCATTTGCGTATAAGGATGCCGGGGATTGGCGAACAGATCCGCCGTCGGTCCGGTCTCGACAATCTCGCCGTCTTTCATGACACAGACGCGGTCCGCGATTTTGCGCACGATGGTCAGGTCGTGGGTGATGAACAGCATCGACATGCCCTCATCCCGTTTCAGGTCCGCCAAGAGATCAAGAATTTGTGCCTGAATGGTGACGTCCAGCGCTGTTGTCGGCTCATCCGCGATCAGCAATTCCGGTCCGTTGGCCAAAGCCATCGCAATCATCACCCGCTGCCGCTGTCCCCCCGAAAGCTGGTGCGGATAAGCCGTCAGACGGCTTTCGGCATCACGGATGCCGACCCTTTCCAGCAATTGCAGCACACGCTCACGCACTGCGGGCCCGCGCAGGCCTTGGTGCAATTCGATGCTTTCGGCCAGTTGCTTTTCGATACTGTGTAGCGGGTTCAGCGATGTCATCGGCTCTTGGAAGATAAAGCTGATGTCATTGCCGCGCACACGGCGCAGGGCGGCGTCATCCGCGCCGACCATCTCTGTGCCGTCATAGGTAATCGACCCCGCCATCACTGCGCTGTCGCCCAAAAGCTGGACCGTTGACAGCGCCGTCACAGATTTGCCGGACCCGCTTTCCCCAACAAGTGCGACAGTCTCGCCCTTGTGCAATTGAAAGGACACCCCGCGCACCGCATGGGTGGTGTCCCCGTCCTGACGGAAGGCGACGCGCAAGTCTTTGACATCCAGAATGGGCGTTGTCATTGCTTGGCTGCCTCTTTCGCCTGATCAAGTGCAAAGGCGTCTTCATCAACCGTGGCATTGCCATCGGCGACAAAGGTCTTGCGCGGATCAAAGGCATCGCGCACGCCCTCAAAGATGAACACCAGAAGCGACAACATGATCGCAAAGGTAAAGAAGGCGGTAAACCCAAGCCACGGCGCTTGCAGGTTCTGCTTGGCCTGCAGGGTCATCTCGCCCAGTGACGGGGCCGAGGATGGCAAGCCAAAGCCAAGAAAATCAAGTGAGGCCAGCCCGCCAATCGCGCCCGTTACCAGAAACGGCAGCATCGTCACTGTCGCAACCATCGCATTGGGCAGCATATGGCGGAACATGATCGTGCGGTCGCGCACGCCCAGCGCCTTGGCCGCGCGCACATATTCAAGGTTGCGCGCGCGCAGGAATTCAGCCCTGACCACCCCGACCAAGGCAGGCCAACCGAACAGCACCGTCAGGAACACAAGCAGCCAGTAACTGCGCCCCAAAATCGCAAAGACGATGATGATGACATAAAGCGACGGCATGCCCGTCCAGATTTCGATAAAGCGCTGGAAGATCAGATCGGTCCAGCCCCCGAAATACCCCTGCACGGCCCCCGCCATGATCCCGATGATCGACGCGGCCACCGTGACCGTCAGCGCAAATGTGACAGAAAGCCGGAAACCATAGATCACGCGCGCCAGCACATCGCGTTTGGTGTCATCGGTACCCAGCCAGTTTTCCGCGCTTGGCGGTGAAGGGGCAACGCCGCCCACGTCAACAATCGTGTTATAAGAATAGGGAATAACGGGCCAAAGCATCCAGCCGGCTTCGAACCCTTCAATACCAGGATCGCCGCCGTTTTCGACAACCTCGATCAGGTTTTCCGGCTCATCAAAGCATTCGACCAGACCACCGGTGACGATCAGGCAGTCAACCTCTGGTTCGCCATAGCCTGCCTCGGTCGGGAAATCGCCGCCAAAGTCCTGCTCTGAATAGAAGCTGAAGATGGGCATGCGGATTTCGCCCTGATAACTGACCAGAATCGGCTTATCATTCGCAATGAACTCGGCCATCAACGACAGGCCGAAAAGCACACCGAACACCACCAATGACCAAAAGGCGCGCCTGTTACGCCTGAAATTGCGCAGGCGGCGTTGGTTGAGGGGGGACAGGAACGGGCGCGCCATCAGCCTCTGGCCTCGAAATCAATGCGCGGATCAATCAGCACATAGGTCAGGTCCGTGATGATCCCCA
>JBFEQR010000070.1:0-8399 GCA_041549425.1 Yoonia sp.
GAACGCGCGCAGCACCCGCCCCCCGTCCAGCGGAAAGGCAGGAACCAGATTGAACACGGCAATGATCATATTGACGGTCGCCAGATAGCCAAAGACCGTCGGCAGCGCCGGTGCCTCTGACAGTGCCAGAAAAAGCCCCGCCAACAGCGCGAAACCGATGCTCAGACACAGGCTCATGGCGGGGCCAGCAAGCGCGATCCAAAGCTCGGCCTTGGCCGAAGGCGGCTCGTTCTCCAGTTCGGCAACGCCGCCAAACAGAAACAATGTGATGCCCCTGATGCGCACCCCGTAGCGGCGCGCGACAACGGAATGGGAAAGCTCGTGCAGCAAAAGCGAACCGAAAAAGCCCAGCATCGCGATGATCGCCAGCACCAGATAGGTCGCAGGGGCCTGATCGGGGATCGTGGCGGGGAAATACTGGCCGGACAATGTCCATGTGATCAGTGCGGCAATCAGGAACCAGCTTGGGTCAAGTTTGATGTCAAAGCCACCCAGCGAGAACAGTTTGATCGCATTCGAGAACATACCAAAACCTTGATTACCTGCCCCACGGTATCGCCCGCCCGCGCGCTTGTGATTGACGTATATCAAGGTCCTGACCCAAATCATGGATCAGGCAGGAAAGATGGATATCCCGATGACAACCTTGCCCGCCAGCCTGCTGGTCTTTGCCCTTTGCGCAGGCGTCGTGTGGTTTGCGGGGGCGCGGCTGGCCTATCTGGCGGATGCATTGGCCGATCGCTACATGCTGGCCAAATCGCTGGTGGGGTTGCTGTTTTTGTCACTGGCGACATCCCTGCCAGAGGTGGCAACGACACTGTCGGCGGCGGTCAGTCAGGCGCAGAACCTTGTTCTGAACAACCTCTTCGGGGGGATCGCGCTGCAAACGGCCATTCTGGGGCTGGCCGATTTCTGGGCGCGCGGGGCGATCACGAACTATCCGCGCAAGGCCAATCACGCGCTCGAGGCGACGCTGCTGGTGCTGTTGCTTGCGATGACGCTGATCATCACGACATTGGGGGAGACCTTTGTGCTGTTCAAAGTCGGCGCGGGCAGCATGTTCATCGCGCTGGCCTATATCGGCACGATCTGGATTTTGCGGCGCTATGACGGATCAAACGACTGGGTCCCCGTGGATATGCCGGAACCGGAGGACCAGCCGTCGCTGGCCGATGTGGACCAGACGACCGCCAGCAACGAAGCCCTGATTGCCCAGATAATCGCGGCCTGTCTGGCGATCCTGATCTTCGGTTTGCTGCTAGTGGTTTTCGCCGAGCGGCTTGCGGTGCAAACAGGGCTGGGCAACAGCTTTGTCGGCGTGACCCTGCTTGCGGGTGCCACGTCCTTGCCGGAGCTGACCACCACCATCACAGCCGCGCGTATGGGTGCCTATACGATGGCGATTTCGAACATCTTCGGCAGCAATCTGATTATGCTGGTCTTGGTGTTTCCTGCCGATATCCTTTATCGCGGCGGGCCGATCCTGCAGGGCACGTCGCAAACCGTCGGGCTGGCGCTTGCCTTCGGGATTGCGGTGACCGCGATCTATCTGGTCGGGCTGATCGTGCGGCGCAAACCGCGCATCGGGGTGCTGGGACTGGATTCGGTGCTGGTGATGATCACCTTTCTGGGCAGCCTTGCCGCGTATTATTACGTGCGCTGAGGGGTCAGCCTATCGTTGGTGGATATATGTTCCCGGCGCATCACACAGCGGCGGATAGGCCTTTGATCCTGTCTTGGGGGGCGGGGCGGCGGCATCGCTTTGATCGGCAAGCCAGCCTGCGTATTCCGGCCACCAAGACCCCGGTGCGGTGTCATTTTCGGCCACCCAAGGGTCCGGCCCGATGTAATGGGCACCAGCGGGGCGGTGGGCAATGCGGAAATGCCGCCCCTTATGGCCCGGTTCGCTGATGATCCCGCCGTTATGCCCGCCACTGGTCAGCACAAAAGTCAGGTCGCAATCGGTGAAAAGCTTGGTTTTGTAGACCGAGCGCCAAGGCGCGATGTGATCGGTCTCGGTGGCGATCACGAACATGGGCAGGGCGATATCCTTAAGCGCGATTACCCGTCCCTCAACCGCGAAACGGCCCGCGCTCAGGCGGTTTTCCAGAAACAAGCCGCGCAGGTACTCCGAATGCATCCGCGCGGGCATGCGCGTGGTGTCCCCGTTCCAGACCATGATGTCGCTTTGCAGGTCCTCTTTGCCCAGAAAATAGCGGTTCACGGCGCGGCTATAGATCAGGTCCTCGGCGCGGATCGACGCAAAGGTGCGCGTCATCTGGGGACGATCAAGATAACCCTGTTCCCACATCATATCCTCGACAAAGGCCACCTGACTTTCATCGACAAACAGCAAAAGCTCGCCCGCTTCGGCAAAATCGATCTGCGCGGCCATCAGCGTCACCGAGGCCAGACGGTCATCGCCATCACGCGCCATCGTGGCTGCAGCAATGGCCAGCAATGTGCCGCCCAGACAATAGCCGTTGGCATGGACCTTGCGCCCCGGCACAATCGCGTTGATCACGTCAAGCGCGGTCAGAACCCCACGGATGCGGTAGTCTTCCAACGACAGTCCCGCCTGATCGGCAGTCGGATTGCACCATGAGATCATGAAGACCGTAAACCCCTGCTGCACCAGATAATTCACCATCGAATTGTGCGGCGAAAGATCAAGAATATAAAATTTCATGATCCATGCGGGCACGAACAGGATCGGCTCGGGGTGGGTGGTTCCGGTTTGGGGCGCATATTGGATCAGCTCGAAAAGTTCGTTGCGGAACACCACCTTGCCGGATGTGCAGGCAAGCTGCTGGCCGATCTCGAAGCCTTCGGGCGCGGGTTTGTGTTCCTGCGTCAGGGTCTGGATCAGGTCTTGGGTGAAATGCGATGCCCCCTCGATCAGGTTGGCCCCCCGCTCGCGCGTTGTTTGCGCAATAATCTCGGGGTTGGTCCACGGGAAATTCGACGGTGACACCAGATCAAGCATCTGCCGGATCTGGAATTGCGCGCGGTCGGCGTCCTGTTTCTCTAGCCCACGGATGTCGTCGGTGGCATGGTCCCACCAGTCCTGCATCGCCAGAAACCCCTGTTTGAACATGTTGAACGGCAACATGTCCCATCCTGCATCAGAAAAGCGATGATCATAGGCTTTGGGCACAAAAGGCGGCGTGCTGTCACCCGCCCAATGACCGCTGCCATAGGCCATTACCCGAAACGCGTTGGTTTGCGCACGTTCCACCAGCTCCAACTGCCGCCCAGGAGAGCTTGCCAGATGCAGCGCCCAGTCCTGCCAAGTCTCGAAGACCGCATGTGGCGACATGCCCCCCGTGACTTTGGCCACCGCCGCGCGAATGGCGCGGTCAAGGTTGCGGTGGGCATGCAGGGTCGGTGTCTCACGCGGCACAAGCGCGTTTTCAGGGATCACCGCAGGCAGGGATCGGTGCAGTTTCGGCTGTGTCTCGGTCATGGTTCACCCCCAAGGCTGTCGGCCACACCCTTAACCGCAGCAGCGTCGCGCGCATTGATCTACATCACGCCAAGGCTGCCCTTGTCGTTCCGTCAGGCGACGCGCCCTTATTTGACCGCAACGACCGTCTGGACGGCATGATGCAGCACCTTTTGCGACACACTGCCCAGAACGGTGCCCCTGATCTTGCCCAGCCCACGCGACCCCAGCACGATCATGTCTGCCGCCTGTTCTTCTGCGGCATCCATGATTTCGTCAGCATAATCGCCGCTGCGCGCCTCTGTGTGCACAGATTTCACGCCCCCTTCCTCGGCGACGGTTTTGGCAAGCTCCAGCAACCGCTCGCCCACGGCTGTGATGACCCGTCTGGCACCGGCCTGATCCACGCTTGGCGAATAAAGATCATAGGCGCGGCCCGCAGCAAAGGTGACACCGGGATCGACGGTTTTCTGCACATAGCTTGTCAGATGCTCGATCTCGGCCATACGCATCATTTCCTCGGAGGGGCGCCCGTGCATCAGCACATGCACGATGGATAGTTCCGCCCCGAGAGCGGCCGCCAGCTCTGCTGCGACATCAAGCGCGCGGCGGGCGTTTTCGGACCCGTCGTAGGCCAGTAGAATTTTGCAGATCATTGGATTGCTCCTGTTTTCATCATGGGCGGAACCCTAGCAGCGGGCGGCATGTGCCGATTGACGCGGATCAATCGCTGTGGCGGCGCAGATAATCCAGCAGTTCGTTCAAGCTGCGCATCTCGTCGTAGTCCGCCTCTGGCATGGGCAAGGAAAGTTCTTTGCCGATGGCGGTGATCAGGGTCAGGAAGTCCATGGAATCGATATCGCATTCCTCGCGCAGGTCCTCATCGGGGTCGATGCTGTCGAAAGGGATTTCGGGGGCAATGCGCCCCAGTTGCGTGGCCACCAGCGTGCGGATGTCTTGATCTGTCATAGCGTTTCCGGATTTTGCATGTGCTTGATGATGCGGCGCAGGAATTGCGCGCCGTCGTGTCCGTCGCTGACGCGGTGGTCTGCGGCCAGTGTGATGTGGGCCACGCGGCGAGGCTGGACCACGCCATCGACAACACGGGGGCACAGCGCAGGGGTGCCGATGCCGACAATCGCCACCTGCGGCGGAAAGATGACACCCGTAATTCCCGCCACGCCACGGTCGCCAAGGCTGGTCAGGGTGAGGGTCGGATCAGACAGTTCGCGCGCGCGAAACCGGCCCTGCCGCACCCGCGCCACAAGATCCTTGAGCCGGTGCATCAATGCGGACAAATCACCCTCTGTCGCATCATGCAGGGCAGGGGCAACCAGTCCGCCACCGCGCAGATTGATCGCCATGCCCAGATGCACCGCGTCGCTGGCCACAAAGCGGTCATCCACAAAATGCCCGTTGAACGTGGGATATTTCTGCGCCGCCAGCGCCACCGCGCGGATATAAAGCACCCCGATCGACAGCCGGTTCTCGGGGGGGGCGTCCTCGTTATGGGCGGAGATGAAATCTTCGGCGATGGTCAGGTCGATGCTGTCGGACAGGTAATAATGCGGAATTTCGCGTTTCGCGCGGGTCATCGCCGCGGCAATGGCCTGCCGCATCGCAGACAGCGGTTCACCTTTGGGGCCCGCTTCATCCGTCGGCAGATCATCAAGCGATATGATCCTGTCAGTGCCCAGACTGCGCAGATCGAACCCGATTTGGGCCGCGCGGCGTCTGGCCGCGGGGCTGACCCTCTGGCGGCCTGTCGGTGCCATTTCTGGCGGGGCAGACGGGGGTTGTTCGGGTTCCGGCACCGGTTCCTCTGGCGGGGCGGGGGGCTGGTCGGGGGCAGGCGGTTCGGGCAATTCGCGCGGCGGGACAGGCGGCACAGGGTCTGTGGGCTGTGGCGCGTCCGGCACGTCGCTGGCGCGGATCATGGCGATGGGCGTGCCGACGGGGACTTTGGTGCCCAGCGGAACCAGCCATTTGTCCAGAAAGCCGTCCTCGAACACCTCGATTTCAATAGCACCTTTCTGGGTTTCGACTGCCGCGATGATATCGCCCCGATGCACCGGATCGCCCGGTGCCACCAATTGTTCGACCAAGGTCCCGTCCTCCATATCTGCGCCCAAAGAGGGCATGACGAATTTGCTCATGGTTTGCGCTCCAGCAGCTTTTTGACTGCCGCGATGATCGTGTCTGTCTGCGGAATTGCCGCCCGTTCAAGATGGGCGGCATAGGGGATCGGCACCTCTGCGCTGCACACCCGCGCAAGGGGGGCATCCAGATCGTAGAACGCGTCTTCGGCCAGTCGCATCCCGATCTCGGCTGACAGGCTCCCGCTACACCAGCCTTCATCGACCACCAACGCGCGGTGGGTGCGCGCAACCGAGGCGTGGATCGTGTCCATGTCCAGCGGGCGCAGGCTGCGCAGGTCGATGACCTCGGCTTCAATGCCGTCGGCGGCCAACGCCTTTGCCGCGTCCAGCGTTTTGAACAGCGATCCGCCATAGGTGATCAGCGTGATATCACGGCCTGCACGGCGCACGACGGCGCGGTCGATATCGACAGGGCCTGCATTTTCGGCCAGTTCACCGGTGCGGTTATACAGCATCACATTTTCAAAGATCAGCACCGGATCAGGGTCCTGCAACGCGGTCCAGAGCATCCCGCGCGCGTCCTCAAGCGTGGCAGGGGCCAGCACCCGCAGCCCCGGAATATGCGCATACCACCCTTCCAGCGAATGCGAATGCTGCGCGGCCAGTTGTTTGCCCGCCCCCGTCGCCATGCGGATCACCACCGGCACGCCGAACTGGTTGTTGGACATATGCCGCAAGGTGGCGGCGGTGTTCATGATCTGGTCAAGCGCGAGCAGGGAAAAGTTGACGGTCATCACTTCGACAATCGGACGCATCCCCGCAACAGCGGCCCCGATGCCCGCACCGGTAAAACCGGACTCTGACAGGGGCGTATCACGGATGCGGTCAGGTCCGAACTGATCCAGAAGGCCCTTGCTGACCGCGTAACACCCCCCGTAATGGCCCACATCCTCGCCCATCAGAAAGACGCGCGCGTCGCGGGTCATAGCCTCGATGATCGCTGCCTTGACCGCCTCGCGGTAGGTGGTCTCGACCATTTTGTCGGGCGGGGTCACATCGGGCGGGGCAGGCCGGTCGGGGGACATCACGAAATCGGTCAGCGTTTCCAGCGGTTCGTCCGTGCCGCCTTCGGCAAAGGCGACCGCATCGGCGATTTCTGCGGAAATTTCCGATGTCAGTTCTGCCAAATCGTCTTCGTGCAGCAGCCCGCTTTGCATGGCCCAGTTCCGGAACCGGACGATCGGGCCTTTCTCGCGCCACTCCGCCACCTCTTCTTTGGGCCGGTAAAGCTGTGCGTCAAACATCGAATGGGCGCGAAAACGGTAGGTGCGGCATTCCAGAAAATAGGGCCTGCCGGTTTCCGCAATGGTTTTCAACGCGCGGCGTGCAGCGGCCTCGACCGCGACGACATCCATGCCGTCCACCACCTCGGCGGTGATGGCATAGCTACGAGCCTTGGCCGAAATGTCGATCTGGGCCTCTGTCAGGTCCAGACGCGTGCCCATCGCATAGCCGTTGTTTTCGCACACAAACAGCACCGGCAAACCCCAAAGCTGCGCCAGATTCAGGCTTTCGTGGAATTCACCCTCGGCCACGGCCCCTTCGCCAAAGAAACAGGCTGTTGTGACGTCATTGCCCTGCATCCGGTCCGCAAGCGCAAGGCCCGCTGCAAGCGGCAGACCACCGCCCACAATGGCGTTGCCTCCATAAAAATTGCGACCCGCGTCAAACAGATGCATCGACCCGCCACGCCCGCCTGCGCAGCCGTTGGATTTGCCGTACATTTCGGCCAGCACCGCCCCCATCGGCACACCCCGCGCCAGCGCATGCCCGTGTTCGCGGTAGGTGGCGACCAGCCTGTTCTGATCTTCCAGCAAGGGGATGACGCCTGCGGCAATCGCCTCTTCGCCGTCATAAAGATGCAGGAAACCGCGGATTTTCTCTTGGGTATAGGCCTCTGCGCATTTTTCCTCGAACATGCGGATGCGCATCATGGTTTTCAAAAGCGCCTTTACATGGGCGGGATCAAGGCGGGGTTTGGTGCGGGTGATCGTCATGTTTCATCACTTTCCAAGGTCGAGATATCGCCCTCCGGCAGCCCCATTTCGCGCGCCTTGAGAAGGCGGCGCATGATCTTGCCACTGCGCGTTTTGGGCAGGTTCTGGCGAAAGGCGATCTGTTTGGGGGCGACGGCGGGGCCAAGACGCTTGCGGGCGTGGCCCATCAGATCAAGGCGCAAATCCTCGGTCGGCTCATGGCCGGGTTTGAGGGCGACATAGGCCTTCACGATCTGGCCTGCGGTCTCGTCGGGCAGGCCGATGACCGCAACCTCGGCCACGGCGTCATGTTCCATCAGCGCACTTTCGACCTCGAACGGGCCGATCAGATGGCCCGAGCTTTTGATCAGATCATCGGCGCGGCCCACGAACCAGAAATAGCCGTCCGCGTCGCGCATCGCCAGATCACCGCTCAGATACCAGCCGCCCTTGAAGCATTTGTCATAGCGGGCCTGTTCATGCAGATAGCCGCGCATCATCGACGGCCAGCCGGGGCGCAGGGCCAGTTCGCCCATCGCCATCGGCTTCGTCAGTTCGGTGACGGTGTTGCCCCTGACCTCGACGATGCCAGCGGTGATACCGGGCAAAGGTTTGCCCATCGACCCCGGTTTGACGTCCATCGCGGCGTAATTGGCGATCATGATCCCGCCGGTTTCGGTCTGCCACCAGTTGTCGTGGAAGGGCATCCCAAAGGTGTCATTGCCCCAGATCACGGCCTCGGGGTTGGGCTCACCCACGCTGGCCATAAAGCGCAGGTCGGGGAATTTGCGGTCCCCGATGGCATCGGCCCCCGCCTTC
>JBFEQR010000071.1:0-8361 GCA_041549425.1 Yoonia sp.
CAGCGCGCATGGGGCGTGCCGCTGACCTGTTTCGTCAAGAAAGACGCCCAACCGACCGATCCCGATTATCTGCTGCGCAACGCGGCTGTAAACGCCCGTATTCTGGAGGCCTTCGAGGCCGAAGGTGCCGATGCATGGTACAAGGACGGCGCGAAAGAGCGGTTCCTTGGCAATGACGTGATCCATGACGATTATCTGCAGGTCTTTGACATTCTGGATGTGTGGTTCGACAGCGGCTCGACCCATGCGTTTGTCTTGCGCGACCGTGCAGACGGGTCAGAGGACGGCATGGCCGATGTCTATCTTGAAGGCACCGACCAGCACCGCGGCTGGTTCCATTCGTCGATGTTGCAGGCCTGCGGGACCATCGGACATGCGCCTTACCGCGCCGTGGTGACCCATGCCTTCACGCTGGATGCCAAGGGCGAAAAGATGTCCAAGTCCTTGGGCAATATCATCGCGCCAGAGCAGGTCGTGAACCAGTATGGCGCGGATATCCTGCGCCTTTGGGTTGCGACCACCGACTACAAACATGACCACCGGATCGGGGACGAGATCCTCAAAGGGGTTGCTGACAGCTATCGGCGTTTGCGCAACACGATGCGCTATATGCTGGGCTCGCTTGCGGATTTCACCGAAAGTGACCGGATTGACGCGGCTGACATGCCAGAGCTGGAACGCTGGGTTCTGCACCGTCTGGCCGAACTGGATGCCCAAGTGCGCGATGGCTACGCCAAATACGATTTCCAGGGTGTGTTTCAGGCGGTCTTTACCTTTGCCACGGTAGAACTCTCTGCGTTCTATTTCGACATCCGCAAAGACGCGCTTTATTGCGACGGGGATACGTCCCGCCGCCGTGCCGCGCGCACGGTTCTGGACGCGCTTTATCACCGGATCACCAAGTGGTTGGCCCCGATGCTGGCCTTCACTATGGAAGAGGTCTGGCTGGAGCGTTACGGCGAGGCCGGCAGCTCGATCCATCTGGAGGACTTCGTCGAGACACCTGCGCAGTGGCGCGACGATGCGCTGGCCGCGAAATGGGCCGAAGTACGCCGCGTGCGCCGTGTCGTCACCGGCGCGCTCGAGGTTGAACGGACTGCCAAGGTCATCGGTGCCTCGCTTGAGGCGGCGCCGACGGTCTATGTCACGGCTGAAACTGCGGCCTTGCTGGAAACCGTCAGCTTTGATGATCTGTGCATCACTTCCGGCATCGTCGTGTCCACCGATCCGGCCCCCGAGGGCGCATTCACGCTTGATGATGTGGCCGATGTCGCCGTCGTCTTTGCCCGCGCGACAGGCGAGAAATGCCAGCGCTGCTGGAAGATCCTGCCAGATGTGGGCACCCATGCCCACGCAGGTGCCTGCGGGCGCTGCAACGATGCATTGAGCTAGGATTGAGGGGGCTGGCAGGCGATGATTTGCCAGTCCTCACCCGTCGGTCCGCTGGGTGCCGATGCCGCAGATGTCGCGATCACAGCGCTTGTCTGGGGCCGCGCAGGTGATTTGACAGATGGGCCTTTGCACGCGCAAATCAGCGCCGAGATGGCGGCCTATTTCGCGGGCAGTCGATCAGGTTTCGCAACCCCCGTCGCCCCGAAGGGCAGCCCGTTCCAGCACAGGTTCTACGCCGCTCTTTGCGCCATACCCTACGGGGAAACACGCACATATGGTGATTTGGCGCGCGAACTGGGTGTGTCGGCCCAAGCGATCGGTCAGGCCTGCGGGGCCAATCCCATTCCCATCATCATTCCCTGCCACCGTGTTTTGGCGGCAGACGGTCTGGGCGGTTATTCCGGCGCGGGGGGGATCGAGGCAAAGGTTGCCTTGTTGAGACTTGAAGGTGCGGCAGGGTTGTTGATCTAGGCTTTGCGCGCGGGGACAATCTGCTGCGCAACGCCTGCAAACAGCAGATAGACGGAGGTCACCATCAACCCCCAAAGCGCCCAGCTATTGGGGTGGAAGTCCACCCAGGCCGCCCAGCCTGCAAAGACCGTCCACGCCAGCGCCATCGGAAATGTGATCCCGCGCCAGCGTTCGGTGCGCACTGGGTGCACGAATTTGAACGGCAGGAACATCGCTACAGCAAGGCCCACGACCAGAATGACCGACACCCAGAAATTGGGCTGCAAGGCAAAGATCACCAGAACAAGCATGTTCCAGCATCCCGGGAAGCCGGAGAATGAATTATCTTTTGTTTTCATACGTGTATCGGCGAAATACATGGCCGAGGCAAAGGTGATGATGATAATCACGAACCATCCTGTCCAACCGGGCAAAAGCCCTGATTTGAACAGCGCATAGGCGGGCACAAAAACATAGGTCAGATAGTCGATGATCAGATCCAGCAACACACCGTCAAACGCGGGCGCGTTGGTTTTTACATCGTAGCGCCGCGCCAGCGGACCGTCGATGCCGTCCACGGCAAAGGCCACCACAAGCCAAAGAAACATCAGGCTCCATTGCTCTTCCACGGCAGCCAGCATGGCCAGCATTGCAAAGACGGCACCCGTAGCGGTGAGTAGATGAACAAGAAGTGCTTTTTTGTGTAGTGTCATGGCTCCCCTCATGCGCGAAATTTGGCGACGGGGCAACCGGTTCTCAGGCTTTTGGATGCGCCTTTTCGTAGACCGACATCAGATGGGCAGCATCCACGCTTGTGTAGGCTTGTGTCGTCGACAGGGACGCGTGGCCCAAAAGTTCCTGAATCGCGCGCAGATCGCCCCCCGCGGCCAACAGATGGGTGGCAAATGAATGACGCATGGCGTGAGGCGTTGCCGTGGCTGGCAGGCCAAGCTGCATGCGGGTCAGCTCCATCACCTTCTGGATGGCACGGGGGGAAAGGGGGCCACCGCGCACTGCGCGGAAAATCGGGCGATCCGCATCGCAAGGATAGGGACACAGACGCAGATAGGCCGCGACGGCATCGCGGGCGGCATCAATCACGGGCACGATGCGTTCCTTGTCACCCTTGCCCCTGATCCGCAGAACTTCCGGAAGCGGTACATCGGCCCCAGTCAGGCCCAAGGCCTCTGAAATACGCAGTCCGCAACCGTAAAGCAGGGTCAACACAGCCGCGTCGCGGGCGGCGATCCACGGCTCGGCTGATTGCAGCTCAACCGTATCGATCATCGCGGCGGCGGCATCAACTTCAAGCGGGCGGGGCAGCTTGCGCTGGAATTTCGGCGCGCGCGTCGACAGCACGGCAGTCGGTTCAAACCCCTCGCGCGTGGCCAGCCACCGATAAAAGGATTTCACGGCAGACAGCGCACGCGCTAGTGAGCGCGCACCAACCCCGCGCCCGCGCTCGTGGGCCATCCATGCGCGCATGTCGCGCACAGTGACGCGGGAAATTGGCCCTAGGCCCTGCATTTGCGCGTGATGCTGCGTCATGAAACTCAGAAAACCCAACACATCGGACTGATAGGCCTTCAGCGTGTTCTCGGACGCGCCTGCCAGACCGCGTTGATGCGCCAACCAGGTTTCAAGCGATTGAGACAGCTGCGCAGAGATCATCCCACTAGGCCAACCACCGCCGCACGACACGTTCGAAAACGCCTGCAAAGAAGGTCAGCAGATCGGTGCCCTGCTGTGCGGTGAACAACTGGGCATCTTCGCTGCCCATCACAAGCATTGCGGGCATACGGTCGGGGCCAAGATCGACCTTCAGGCACGCCTCTGACTGGATATAGGCGGCGCGTTCACCATAAAGGCTGCCGCCGATTTTTTGAAACGGACGCAGGGTGACCTGACGGGCGGGCATATTGCGGCCAAGGGTGATATATCCCTCGACAAAGCCTTCGGGCATCACGGCAAAGGGTCCGCTTTCGTTGCTCAGCGCCTCGGGGTCCGTCGTTTCCAGAACCAGTCGGATGGCATCGACGCGCAGGATATCGGCGACCTCACCGCTCAGGCCAATGAGGAATTTTGGCAAGGTATCTGCATCCATCATGCGCAAAATCGCACGATGCACCTGATTGGTGCCTGCCAGATTGTCATAGGTGGCGGCAATGACATTGCGGTGGGTGTCCTCAAGACGGTTGAAACGTGCACTTAACCGCTCCATTGCGATGGCGCGTAGATCGACGACATTTTCGCCTTGTGCGTCGTCATTTGCACCGGCAAGGGCGCGCATGACATCGACATCTTCCAAAAGGACATCGGGGTTTGCGATGATCTTTGCGCGAAGATCATCGGCCATAACTGTGGTGTTCATATGCCTGCTCTGCTTTTGTTTTTTGTTAAACTAGCAGAGGCGCGCGGGGTTTGTCGCAGGCTTTCTCACATGCGGGCCGCAGGCGTGGCACAATTGCCCCAATCGGCAGGTAAGGTGCGTCAGAGGGCGCAGACCGTGACTTGGGTGGGTAAGGTGGATCATGATCCACCTTACCTGCATTTTCTTACAGAATTTTGATGCCGGCCTTTTCGACATCCGCCATGAAGCCCGCCAGACCTTTGTCAGTCAGCACATGGTTCGCCATGGCCTTGATCACGGAAGGCGGCGCAGTCGCCACATCGGCACCGATCTTGGCGCATTCGCTCATGTGGTTTGCCGACCGGATCGAAGCGGCAAGGATATTCGTGCCAAAACCGTAGTTGTCATAGATCGTCCGGATATCCTCGATCAGCTCAAGGCCGTCCATGTTCAGATCATCCAGACGCCCGATGAAGGGGCTGATGAATGTGGCACCGGCCTTGGCGGCCAGCAGCGCCTGATTGGCCGAGAAACACAAGGTCACGTTGACCATGATGCCATCATCGGACAGCGTTTTGCAGGTCTGCAAACCGGCCCATGTCAGGGGCACCTTTACGGCGATATTATCGGCGATCTTGGCCAGCTTGCGCCCCTCGGCCAGCATAGTCTCGGCGTCCAGTGCGACGACTTCGGCTGAAACTGGGCCGTCGACCATGTCACAAATCTCTTTGGTGACTTCCAGAATGTCGCGGCCGGATTTGGCAATCAGCGAGGGGTTCGTTGTGACCCCGTCGACCATGCCGAGGTCGTTGAGTTCCTTGATCTGGTCGATTTCTGCTGTGTCTACGAAAAACTTCATCTCTTCACTCCGGACATGGGTTGGTGTTTGATGCGCCAGCGTTTACCTGATCTGACAGGCGGCGGAAACCCTTTAGGGCGGTAATGACTGACAGCTTTTTTCATGAAGGCGATCTGGTGGGTGTTCTCACAGCGCAGCCGCTTGACCGTATTCTGGATTACAAGGCGCCCGAAGGGGGCTGCCATCTGGGGGCTTTTGTCGAAGTCCCCCTTGGGCCGCGCAAGGTGCTTGGTGTCGTCTGGGGTGCGGGCAAGGGCGACTATGACCGTACCAAGATCCGCGCCATCATGCGTGTGCTGGACGTGGCCCCCATGCGCGACGAGATGCACCGCTTCCTGACCCGCGCAGCCGAATATACCCTGACCCCGCTCAGCGCCATGTTGCGCCTTGCCACCCGCGCCCCCGGACTGGGTGAGGCGCAATCGATGCGCAAGGTATATCGGCTGGGCGACCAAACGCCTGACCGCATGACCGACGCCCGCGAAAAGGTGCTGGCGGTGCTGCGCGACTATGGCGGGCTGTCTTTCACCCTTGGCGAATTGGCCGAGATGGCGGGGGTGGGTACATCCGTCGTCAAAGGCCTTGTAAAACTGGGTGCTGTGCACGAGGAGGAGGCCCCCCGCGACACCCCGTATCCCCGGCTTGACCCCGATTATGGCGGCAAAGAGCTGAGCCCCGATCAGGCCGCCGGCGCCGAAGCCCTGCGCGCCGATCTGCGCAGCGACAGCTATGGGACGACCCTGCTGAAAGGCGTCACGGGATCGGGCAAGACCGAAGTCTATCTGGAGGCCGTGGCCGAATGTCTGCGCATGGGGCGTCAGGCGCTGGTGCTGCTGCCTGAAATCGCCCTGTCGGGCGAGTTCATCAATCGGGTCGAGGCGCGTTTCGGCATGAAACCCGCCGAGTGGCACTCCGGCGTCACCATGACCGAACGGCGGCGCTGCTGGCGGATGGTGGGGCAGGGCGATGCGCAACTGGTTGTGGGTGCGCGATCGGCTTTGTTCCTGCCCTATCAGAACCTTGGTCTGATTGTAGTGGATGAGGAACACGACACCTCCTACAAACAAGAAGACGGCGTGCTTTACAATGCCCGCGACATGGCCGTACTGCGGGCGGCCATCAACGGGGCGCAGGTGGTTCTGGCCTCTGCTACGCCCAGCCTTGAAAGCTGGGCCAATGCGGATGCGGGCAGGTACAAGCGTCTTGAACTGACATCGCGCTTTGGTGCAGCAGTGATGCCCGAGATGGCGGCAATCGACATGCGCGCCGAGGATGTGCCGGGCGGGACGTGGGTTTCACCCACCTTGCGGGGTGCAATACAGAAGCGGCTGGACAAGGGCGAGCAATCGCTGATTTTCCTCAACCGTCGAGGGTACGCGCCGATCACGCTGTGCCGTGCCTGCGGACATCAGATCGGATGTGATCATTGCGATGCCCGCATGGTTGAACACAGGTTTCTCAAACGCCTGATGTGCCACCAATGCGGCGAGACAAAGCCGATGCCCACCCAATGCCCCAGCTGCGCGGCCGAAGACCGGCTGAGCGCTGTCGGCCCCGGTGTCGAAAGGATGGGCGAGGAGATCACGGCGCTGTTTCCTGACGCACGGGTCGCGGTTCTTTCGTCTGACCTTTATGGCTCTGCGCGTGCGATGAAGGCCCATATCGAAGAGATCGCGCAAGGCGGCACCGACATCATCATCGGCACGCAACTGGTCGCGAAAGGGCATAACTTTCCGCTGCTGACACTCGTGGGCGTGATCGACGCGGACCTTGGCTTGCAAGGCTCTGATTTGCGTGCGGCAGAGCGCACGTTTCAACTGATGCGACAGGTGGCAGGCCGCGCAGGCCGCGCCGAAACGCCAGGCGAGGCATTGTTGCAGACCTATCAGCCCGAACATGCGGTGATCCGCGCCATCCTTGCGGGCGATGAAGAGAGTTTCTGGAAAGCGGAAGCCGAAGAACGCAAAGCCGCTGGCGTGCCGCCTTACGGGCGCATGGCGGGGATTATCCTGAGCAGTCCCAATGTGCAGGAGGTCTTTGATCTGGGCAGTGAAATGGCGCGCATGGACGGGCCGTTGCGCCAGATCGGGGCGCAGGTTTTCGGACCGGCACCAGCGCCCATTGCGCGGGTGCGCGGGCGGCACCGCGTGCGTTTGCTGGTCAAGGCCGAAAAGGCGGCCCCTTTGCAGCAGGCCTTGCGCCGTTGGGTCGGGCAGTTCCGGTTACCCGCCAATCTGCGGTTGGCGATCGATATTGACCCGCAGAGCTTTTATTGACCGCAGGAAGCCTCCGGCGGGAGTTTGGAAGGGCAAGATGATAAGCGGTCAGTCGACGTTCGGGTCTGCGTATGCGCCCATTTCCTCGCGCCAGTGGCGTCGGCACAGCGAGACATAGCGTTCATTGCCACCCACCACGATCTGGTCACCGGTGGCCAGCACATTGCCGCTGTCGTCCTTGCGGACGACCATCGTCGCTTTTTTTCCGCAATGGCAAATCGTGCGCACCTCGCGCATTTCATCAGCCAGAGCCAGAAGTGACGCAGAGGCCGGAAAGAGCCGTCCGCGGAAATCGACGCGCAGTCCGTAAGTCATCACGGGCACGTTCAGGTCATCGACGACGCGCGCAAGTTGCCAGACGTGCTCCGGCGTCATGAAATGGGCCTCGTCAAGAAAAACGCACGCACAAGGCCCTTCGTTCAGGCGGGTCGCGATCATCTCGAACAGGTCATCCTCGGCGCTGAAAGTGTCGGCATCCGCGCCGATCCCGATGCGGCTGCCGATGCGCCCGACACCTGCGCGATCATCAAAGCTGGCGATCATCAGATAGGTTTTCATCCCGCGCTCGATATAGTTGTGGGATGCCTGCAAGAGCACGGTCGATTTGCCCGCGTTCATGGTGGAATAATTGAAATAGAGCTTTGCCATAGCCGATCATTAGCGCTGCTCTTACCGTATTGGCAAGACCAGCGATCTATGATGATCACACGGCACCAAGAAAAGTGCCGGGTCAGGTCCCAAGCGAGGATGCAGATCGGGATCCATTACCAATTCGGACACATGCGCGCGAAAACGCGTAGCGTCATCTCAAACACACGCGACAGGTTTATCAATGACATCGGCGACATTCCGATTTAATGGGAATGCGTGAAACAGTTGCCCCTGATCGGGGCCCAGCACGACAACGGAGCAGACACATGGCCAGCTATGGTCTTCATCTGAAGAAACACTGCGCGGCATTGGCGAAGGATGTCGGCGTCGAAGCTGCTGTCATCAAGCTGAGCCAGCGACTTGCCCTGCTGATGGCGGAGTGC
>JBFEQR010000072.1:0-8282 GCA_041549425.1 Yoonia sp.
AAGATGCTGTCACTGTTACCCAGGGACCAATCGGTGAAGAGCTGATCGAAAACACAATTCGCGACTCTGGCGTCCGCATCATCGGTTGGGCCTATTCCGGCTTCCGCGTACTGACCAACTCATCCCGTCCGGTCGAGTCGGTTGCTGACCTTGATGGTCTGGTCATCCGTGTACCACCAAACGAAATCATGATCGCAACTTACAAAGCGTGGGGTGTGAACCCAACGCCAATGGCTTGGTCCGAGACATTCACGGGTCTTCAGCAGAAAGTCGTTGACGGCCAAGACAATCCTTACATCACCGTCTACGCAATGAAGTTCGACGAAGTGCAGTCCTATATCACCAACCTGCGCTACCTCTTCTCCATCGAACCTTTGGCGGTATCTGAATCTGTCTTCCAAGGTCTGTCCGAAGAAGATCAGGCTGCCGTTCTGGCTGCTGGCCAAGCCGCAACAGAGTATTCCGAGCAGTTCCTGCGTGATCAGGAAGAAACCATCAAGGCTGAGCTCGTCTCACGCGGGATGCAGATTTCCGACCCAGAGAACGACGAGGCAGAGTTTATCCAACTGGCGACGGAAGCCGTATGGCCACAGTTCTACGATTCCATCGGTGGTGTCGAAAAGCTGAACGCTGTTCTGACGGCACTTGGCCGCGACACAGTCGAATAATTGAAAGCCGGAGGGGAGCGCGCGCTTTTGCGCGCTTCCCAATCTGGGAGGGGATCCTGCAATGATGCGTTTTTGGAAAGTGCTGAACAATATCGAAAGCTACATTTGCCGGGCGCTGTTGGTGATGTTTGTGGGCCTGTTGTTCACACAAATCGTCTCGCGCGAGGTGTTTGGCTATTCGTTCTCATGGATCGAGGAACTGTCGGTCTACATGTTCGTGTGGTTCGTGTTTTTCGGGGCCAGCTACGCTGCAAAAATGAGCGCACATAACCGCGTCACCTTTCAATTCGGGATGCTACCGCGCAGCTGGATCAAGTGGATCGAAGGCTTTGCTGATCTCTTCTGGATCTTCTTCAACCTCTATTTCGTCTACCTCGCTTCTGACTTCGTGTTCAACAAAATGAACAAGTTCTGGAAATCCCAGACCCTCGGGATCGAGATGAAATGGATCTACATCGTGCTGCCGATTGCGTTCTCTTTGATGACGTTCCGCATTCTTCAGGTGAACTATCTCAAGTTGGTCAAAGGTGTCGACGTCCGTGATCCGGACAAGATCGACCTTGATGACTTCAAATCAGACAAAGACGCGTAAGCGCCGCGAAGAGATAATTCCATGGAAAATGAAATTGTTACAATTCTATTCGGCAGCTTTCTAGCTTTGCTGTTCTTGGGCGCGCCTATCACTGTCGCACTTGGCGTGTCATCACTGGTCTCGTTTCTTTATCTCGGGGACAACCCGATCAAATTCGTCCAGATCGCGTTCACGTCGGTGGGATCTTTCCCGTTGATGGCTTTGCCTGCCTTCATTCTGGCGGGTGCGTTGATGGAAGCTGCAGGTATTTCCAAGCGCCTTATCAACGTTGCCGAGAGTTTGGCTGGTCCATTCACGGGCGGCATGTCCGCAGCAACTGTCATGGGCTGCTTGTTCTTTGGCGCGATCTCCGGTTCTGGCCCCGCGACCACGGCGGCCGTGGGTATGTTGATGATCCCCGCAATGATCAAGCGGGGCTATGACCGGGGCTATGCGTCTGCCGTAACAGCCTCTGCCGGTGGCCTGGGTATCGTCATTCCCCCGTCCATCCCGATGGTCATCTTCGGGATTGCGGCTTTGGGTATGATGGCCCCACCGGAAGCTGTCGAGAAGTTCGGCACCTTTCAGACCGTGTCGATTTCCAAGCTGTTCATCGCAGGCTTTATTCCGGCCTTTGTCATTGCCGGCAGCCTACTGACGATGAACTGGGTTCTGTGCAAAAAGCATGGCTACATCGGCTCTGCCGAAGGGTGGTCTGCGCGCAATATCCTATGTGAGCTTTATCGTGGTTTCTGGTCGTTGATGGCCCCTGTCGTCATTCTTGGCGGTATCTATTCGGGGTTCTTCACACCGACAGAGGCAGCAATTGTCGCAATCTTTTACACGCTGTTCGTCGGCATCTTTATCTACCGTGAACTGAACCTGGAATCGATGAACCGCGCGCTGGAAACAACAACATGGTTGTCCGGTCGTGTTTTGTTGATCCTGTTCACTGCCACGGTATTCGGGCGTTTGTTGGTCGAAAACCAGATTCCGGCACTGATTGCAGATGGAATGCTGTCGTTGACCGACAATATCTACATCATCTGGGCGTTAATCATTTTCTTCCTCTTGTTTGTCGGGATGTTCATGGAAACACTCGCAGCGATCCTGATCCTGGTGCCGGTGATGTTGCCCGTAGCCTACAATATGGGCATCGATCCGATCCACTTTGGCGTCGTAATGATCTGTACGCTTGGCATCGGTTTCCAGACACCGCCATTGGGTGAAAACCTGTTCATCGCGTCGGGTATCTCGAACATCTCGATCGAGAACATCTCGATCCGGGCGCTGCCATTCGCGGCCGTGAATACCATCGCCATCTTCGTCATCGCCTTCGTGCCCGAGTTGTCTCTTTGGCTGCCGCGCATGTTTGGCTACTGAATTTGAAGAAAGAACAATGCAATGAAACCGATGATCACAAATATCCTGTTCGCGACCGACCTGTCGCAGAACTCGACCTATGCGCTGCGCCATGCAGCTAGTCTGGCGCAGGTCACAAATGCGGAAATCCATGTTCTGCATGTGGCGGAACCACTGTCTGACGACGCGCGGGTCGCGCTTGAGATGTTCGTTATGAACGCTGAATCGCGCAATCAAGCCACGGAAAAGCGCGGCGAAATGGTGCGTAATTTGCTGGCGCAACGTCAGGAACGGTTTTGGGGTGCGCTGGAAGGTGATGATGCGAAAATCCGCAAGCAGGTGACATCCATCGAGATCATCGAGGGATACCCCGCCGAAGCCATTTTGCGTCGCGCGCACGAATTGGACTGCGACCTGATCGTACTGGGCGCCCATGACCACGGCTTTACCCACACCTTCTTGGGGACGGTCGCCAAGCGGGTTCTGCGTCGCGCCAATATTCCAACACTCGTCGTACCGTTCCGGGACGATGTCCAAGCAATCAAGAAATAACTCAAACGAGGAGACATACGATGTCCACGACACTGACCCCAAAAGATCTTGCTGACACTTTCGATGCGTTCAACCGTCACGATATTGACGGTGTGATGACCCATTTCGCTGATGACTGTGTCTTCTACACGGTCGGCGGTGACGCCGTTTATGGCGCAAAGGTTGAAGGTGCTGAGGCGATTGCAGCCGCATTCTCTGCCGTTTGGGCGGGCATGAAGGACGCGCATTGGGATCACCATAGCCATTTTGTGCATGGTGACCGCGCGGTGTCCGAATGGACGTTCTCTGGCACGGGCGCTGACGGGATGCGCATCGAAGCACAAGGTGCGGACCTTTTCGTGCTGCGGGACGGCAAGATCATCGTCAAGCAAGCCCTGCGCAAATCCCGCCCGCCATTCAAAGCCTAAGTTTCATCTCTTTTACGGAGGATTCCGATGCCTGATTCAAAAAGACCAAAGCACTGGCCCAAGGCCAGCTATGATCCGCGTTATGATCCTATTGTCGACGCAGGTCCCGGTCACAACCGGGATCACGCACCGACCTATTGGATCGGTACTGCGGGAACACCGCCCGAAGATGACGGGGCGGTTTCAGGCGATATGGATGTGGATGTTGTTGTTATCGGATCAGGCTATACTGGTCTGTCGACAGCCATCCACCTTGCCAAAGAGCACGGCATCAAGGCGACCGTGCTTGAAGCCAACACCGTGGCTTGGGGTTGTTCCACCCGCAACGGCGGGCAGGCGCAGATTTCCTCCGGTCGTCTCAAGCGATCTGAGTGGATTCAGCGTTGGGGCGTTGATGTAGCAAAGAAAATGCATGGCGAAGTGACCGAAGCGTTTGAGCTTTTCAACGATTTGATCGGTTCTGACGACATCGACTGTGATCCACAGACCGGTGGCCATTTCTATATTGCCCACCGCGCGAAAGTGATGCCCAAGCTTGAGAAAGAAAGCGCATTGCTAAACGACGCCTTCGGATATGGTTCTCGGGTGATCGGCCGAGATGAGTTGCACGAAAACCACGTCCGCGACCAAGAAGCACACGGCGCTATGTGGGAACCCGACGGAACGTCAATCCATGCCGCAAAGCTGGCGTTCAGCTATGTGCGACTGGCCCGCAAACTGGGCGCGAAAATCCACACTGCCAGCCCCGTTATGGGTTGGAAAGTAGTGAATGGCGCGCATCACTTGACCACCCCCGGTGGTACAGTGCGTGCCCGTGCCGTCGCTTTGGCGACAGCGGGGTACACACCGCCCGGCTTGAATCAAAAGACCAAGCACCGGTTAATGCCAATCCTGTCTAACTCGATTGTCACCCGCCCGCTGACAGATGAAGAAAAAGCGGAATGTGGCTTTCAGACCAAATCGCCGTTGACCGATACGCGCACCCTGCGGCACTACTACCGTTTCCTGCCCGATGGCCGTGTCCAGATCGGCAGCCGCAGTGCGATCACAGGTACCGATGCCGAAAACCCAAAGCACCTCGCGCTTTTGCAAAAGGGGCTACACCGCAAGTTTCCGGCTCTCACGGACATCGAGCTTGATTATTCATGGTGGGGTTGGGTTGACGTCAGCCATGACATGATGCCCCGCATCTTCCAGCCGGACCCGAAACAAACGATTTACTATGCCATGGGCTATGGCGGCAACGGCGTGATGTATTCCGCCCAGGCCGGCAAGCGTTTGGCACAGTTGGTCGCAGGCAAGGGCAAGGAACTGGATCTGCCGATCTTTACCTCTGCACTGCCAAGCCACGGTGTCCTGACCCCCTTCCGCAGGTTGGGTCAACGGATGGCGTACCCCTACTACTACCTTCGCGACGAAATTCTCTGACACTCCCGATGAAAGGAAAACGACTATGAAAATGACCACTGAAGAGGCCTTTGTTAAGGTCCTGCAAATGCACGGAATCGACAATGCGTTCGGGATTATCGGTTCGGCCATGATGCCGATTTCCGATTTGTTTCCCGCCGCCGGGATCAAATTTTGGGACTGTGCCCATGAAACATCCGGTGGCATGATTGCAGACGGCTACACTCGCGCGTCAGGCAAGATGTCGATGGCGATTGCGCAAAACGGCCCCGGTATCACAAACTTTGTGACACCGATCAAAACCGCCTACTGGAACCACACACCTATGCTGTTGGTTACGCCTCAGGCGGCGAACAAGACTATCGGGCAAGGCGGCTTTCAGGAAATCGAACAGATGAAACTGTTCGAAGACATGGTTTGCTATCAGGAAGAAGTGCGCGACCCGTCCCGCATGGCCGAGGTGCTGAACCGTGTGATCGAAAAAGCATGGCGCGGTTGTGCACCTGCACAGATCAACATCCCGCGCGATTACTGGACGCAGGTGATCGACATCGAACTGCCGCAGATCATCCGTCTTGAGCGTCCACAGGGCGGCGCACATGCTGTTGCAGAAGCCGCAAAGCTGTTGTCCGAGGCAGAATTCCCCGTAATCCTGAATGGCGCAGGTGTGATCTTGGCCGGTGCCATCGATGCCTCTGCCAAACTGGCCGAAGCTCTCGATGCACCCGTTGCATGTGGCTATCAGCACAACGATGCTTTCCCCGGATCGCATCCCTTGGCCGTTGGCCCTCTGGGCTATAACGGTTCTAAAGCCGCAATGGAGTTGATCCAGAAAGCGGACGTCGTTCTGGCCCTTGGCAACCGTCTGAACCCGTTCAGCACACTGCCCGGCTATGGCATCAACTACTGGCCACAAGACGCCAAGATCATTCAGGTAGATATCAACTCTGACCGGATTGGCCTGACCAAGAAAGTTGATGTGGCCATTCAGGGCGACGCCAAAGCCGTCGCAGAACAGTTGCTGGCGCAATTGGCTGACGGCGCAGGCGACAAGGGCCGCAAAGAGCGGACAGAATTGATCGCGCTGACCAAATCACGCTGGGCGCAAGAACTGTCGTCGATGGATCACGAAGATGACAATGATGAAGGTGTGACATGGAACGAACGCGCGCGCGAGCGCCAGCCTGATCGTATGGCTCCGCGTCAAGCTTGGCGTGCGATCATGTCGGCGATGCCCAAGGACGCGATCGTTTCGTCCGACATCGGCAACAACTGCGCAATCGGCAATGCATACCCTTCGTTCGATCAAGGCCGCAAGTATCTGGCACCTGGTTTGTTTGGCCCATGTGGCTACGGGTTGCCGGCGATCCTGGGTGCAAAAATCGGGTGTCCTGACGTGCCGGTTGTCGGCTTTGCCGGAGACGGCGCATTCGGCATCTCGATGAACGAGATGACGGCCTGTGGACGCGGCGACTGGCCTGCGATCACGATGATCATCTTCCGAAACTACCAGTGGGGTGCTGAAAAGCGGAACACCACACTGTGGTTCGACGACAACTTTGTCGGCACGGAGCTGAACGAAGGTGTGAACTACGCCGAGATCGCCAAAGGCTGTGGCCTTAAGGGCGTCCAAGCCACATCAATGGAGCAACTGACTGACGTTCTGAACACTGCGATCAAAGAGCAGATGAACGACAACGTTACAACCTTCATCGAAGTTGTTCTCAACCAGGAACTGGGCGAGCCTTTCCGTCGCGATGCAATGAAAAAGCCGGTTTCGGTCGCAGGGATCACTGCGTCGGATATGCGGCAACAGCAGATCGGCTAAAGGCCATAAAACAAGGAGGCGCAGTCTCTGCGCCTCCTCTTTCCAGTTTCAGATCTCAGTCAGATCCATCACTTTCCGCGATGCATTTCAGGCACGCGACCAAGGAGCGTTCGTCCAATGGCCACTTCGTTGACTTCTCCCGGTGACTTGTTCGGTCGCATTTCAAGGTTCTTTTCTGTGAATGGACCGGGCTTTGCGGTGTCGGTCGTTGTTGCGGCCACGGCGCAATTCTTGTCTGAACACTATGGCGCGCCGGCAATGCTTATGGCGTTATTGTTGGGGATCGCGTTCCACTTTCTGGCCGAAGAAGGCCGGTGTGTGCCGGGCATCGGGTTTACATCCAAGACGGTGCTGCGCATTGGTGTCGCCCTTTTGGGGGCACGGATAAGTGTTGAGTTGCTAATCGGTCTGGGCCCCAAGTTGATTGGACTGGTTGTGGCAGGTGTGATCCTGACGATCCTCTTTGGGTTGTTGGGTGCGAAACTTCTGGGGCGCGGCTGGCGGTTTGCGTTGTTGACCGGCGGGGCCGTTGCGATTTGCGGTGCATCTGCTGCAATGGCAATTGCTGCCGTACTGCCCAAGAACGAGCACTCGGAACGAAACCTGATTTTTACCGTGCTCAGCGTCACGATCCTGTCGACCGTCGCTATGATCGCTTATCCGATTATCACTGCCGCACTTGAACTCGACGATATCGCTGCCGGCGTCTTTCTGGGTGGCACCATTCACGATGTCGCACAGGTTGTTGGTGCCGGCTTTTCAGTCAGCGATGCGACAGGCGAGACGGCAACTTTGGTCAAATTGATCCGTGTAACGATGCTGGCCCCCGTTGTGCTGGTCTTTGCTCTGGTGATCCGTGCCTTCGCCGATGATGGCGCTAGCGAGGGTAAGCGTCCGCCTCTGATGCCGCTCTTCGTGGTCATGTTTCTGGTGCTTGCAGCAATCAATTCCTTTGGCTTGATCCCTGCATTTGCACAAAGTTTTCTTGCGGATTTGTCGAAATGGGCGCTGTTGGTTTCCATCGCTGCCGTTGGTATGAAAACATCGCTCCGCACGATTTTCGATGTGGGCGGGCAGGCAATCATTCTGATCGTGGCCCAGACCATCTTTATTGCGTGCTTCATCCTGTATGGCATTACCCATTTCGCCAGCTGAACAAAAAGGACCTAAGACCATGCGGGTAATCGATTTCCAAAACGATGTGAATGTCACCAAACGCCGCCTGAGGGACATGCCCGAGCGGGTGGTGTCGGGTGATCCGCACCATGAAACACAAATGCGGTTCACGAGCCCCGATGGCTCGCTGATGGCCGGCACATGGACCAGCACACCCGGCAAATGGCACGCTTTTGCAGATCGTGACGAGTTTTGCGTTTTTCTGTCAGGCCATGCGCAACTGATTTCCGAAGACGGTACCGTGCAGGACTTCCGCGCCGGTGACAGTTTCCTGATCCCCAATGGGTTCAAGGGGTATTGGAACGTGCTGG
>JBFEQR010000073.1:0-8228 GCA_041549425.1 Yoonia sp.
ACATCAAGCCCGTGTGTCCGCTTTAGGCGACGGGCGCGCGCTGCCAGTTGCGAGATCGGGATCGCTGCGGTGTCGTCGATGAAAAGCGGGCAGCTTTCCAGTTGCTTGGCGGCATCCACGAAACGCCGGAACTCTGTCTCGGTCATGTCGCCCTGACGGATCTTGTGGGACGAAATTTCCGACGCTTCGGCAAGGATACGGCCTGCCAGCTGTTCCGCGCTCATCTCGAGCGAAAAGAACCCGACAACCCCGCCATCGACAGCCCCCTCGGAGCCATCCTGAAGCTTGCCTTTGCGATAGGCCCTGGCAATGTTGTAGGCGATGTTGGTCGCCAGCGAGGTTTTGCCCATCGACGGACGCCCCGCAAGGATCAACAGGTCGGACTTGTGCAAGCCACCAAGTTTCTTGTCCATATCCACCAGCCCGGTCGAAATACCCGCCAGACCGCCGTCACGCTGATAGGCGGTGTTGGCGACATTCACGGCTTCGGTCACGGCGGCAAGGAACGACTGGAACCCTTTTTCAGACACGCCCTGTTCGGCCAGTGAATAAAGCGCCTGTTCGGCCTCAACGATCTGTTCGCGCGGCTCGCTTTCGACATCGACCTTGGCGGCCTTGTCGGTGATATCGCGCCCCAGCCGGATCAATTCGCGGCGCGTGGCCAGATCGTAGATCATCTGCGCATAGTCGCGTGCGGCAAAGGCGGAAATCGCAGCACCGGCCAGACGGGCCAGATAGGGCGGGCCACCCAGTTCCTTGAGGCCTTCGTCGTCCTCCATGAACGCCTTGAGCGTCACAGGGCTGGCCAGCATGTTGCGCCCGATGCGCGCGGCCGCCGTTTCAAAGATGCGGGCATGCACGGGATCATAGAAATGTTTGGGGCCGATGATGGAGGCAACGCGATCAAACACGTCGTTGTTGGTCAGGATCGCGCCCAGCAACTGCTGCTCTGCCTCGATCGAGTGCGGCATGGTATCTGCGGCGGCTTCTTTGACGCCAGTGGCGTTAAATGTCGTAATCTCGTTCATCTTGTCCCCTCACGCGTCCCGCCGCTGTCATAGCAGTGGCACGTCGGCAATGACTATCAGGATATCATCTGGGATATCCGGCGGGATAACCTTGTGGATAAAAAAGGTGCTCTGGCCGAACATACCGCATCTTGTAGTTTTAAGCAAAGGTATCGCGAAATGCGGACGCTGCAAACGATTCCCGCCCGCGCTTGTGCACAGAGCGGGGGATAAGTTTTTTCAGCCCTTTTGCGGGGTCCAGCCTGCGGGATCGTTCAGGTAGGCCTCGACCGCGGCAAGGGTGTCTGTATCATAGGCATTGCGCGCTTTGGCTTCTGCCAGAACGTCCCACCATGTGCACAGATGGATCAGTTGCACACCGTGATCGGCAAGGGTTTGCTCAACGCCTTCAAAGATACCGTAGTAGAAAATCACGGCGGTGGCCGAACAGGTGGCACCGGTTTCACGAATGGCATCGACAAACGACAGTTTGGAGCCGCCATCGGTGGTCAGATCCTCGACCAGCAGTACACGCTGGCCTTCGGACATGACGCCCTCGATGCGGGCATTACGGCCGTAGCCTTTGGGTTTCTTGCGCACATAGGTCATGGGCAAGGCCAGACGCTCGGCGACCAACGCGCTAAAGGGGATACCTGCAGTTTCGCCACCGGCCACATTGTCGAAGGCTTCAAAACCGGCCTCGCGCATGATCGACACCGCCATGAAATCCATCAGCGTTGCCCGAATGCGCGGGAACGAGATCAGCTTGCGGCAATCCACAGAGGTGGGGGCCTGTTTGCCGGATGCATGGGTGAAGGGCTCTTTTGCATTGAAATCAATCGCGCCGATTTCGATCAGCATCCCTGCTGTCAGACGGGCGATTTCTTCTTTTGCGGGAAAGGATGTGGGGATCATCGTCGTGCGAGCCTTATTTTTGCGAGTTCGGGTTGCCTGTGGGGGCAGGTTTCAGGTGTCTGCAACGCGCCAGTGCAGGTCAAAGCCGGGGTCGAAGACGGTGACCGGGCCATCGGCAGTGTCGATATGGGCGGGGTATTTCACGGGGTCGCCCTTGATCAGAGTGATCTTTTCCGCGTTGGGCGGCAGACCGTAAAACGCAGGGCCATTGAGCGATGCAAAATCCTCGATCTTGCGCAGGCGGCCAGCGGCGTCAAAGACTTCGGCCAGACAGGACATCGTGTTGGGCGCAGTAAAGATACCCGCACAGCCGCAGGGCTGAAGCTTGGCAGGGTCGGTGTGCGGTGCGCTGTCGGTGCCAAGAAAGAAGCGTTTGTCGCCTGACACGGCCGCCTGCACCAAAGCCACGCGATGGGCTTCGCGTTTGGCCACCGGCAGGCAATAGAAATGCGGTTTGATCCCACCAGCCAGAATATGGTTGCGGTTGATGATCAGGTGATGGGTCGTGATCGTGGCTGCAAGGTTCTTGTTGCTGTCACGCACGTAATCGACGGCATCCTGTGTGGTGACATGCTCCATCACGATTTTCAGGTCGGGGACCTTTTTGCGCAATGGTTTCAGGACGCGGTCAATGAACGCGGCCTCGCGGTCGAAGATATCGATCTCGTGGTCTGTCACTTCGCCGTGGACGCATAGCGGCATGCCGATCTCGGCCATGACTTCCAGCACGGGGCGCACTTTTTCAAAGTCGCGCACGCCAGAGGCAGAGTTCGTCGTGGCCCCCGCCGGATAAAGCTTCACAGCGGTGGCGATCCCTGCCTCATGGGCGGCGCGCACGTCTGCGGGGTCGGTGGCTTCTGTCAGATAAAGCGTCATCAACGGGGTGAAATTTGCCCCCGCAGGCAGCGCGTCCATGATGCGGGCGCGGTAGGCGACGGCCTGTTCGGACGTGACCACGGGTGGCACCAGATTGGGCATGATGATCGCACGGGCGAAATGGCGGGCGGTTTCCGGCAGCACCGCTTTCAGCATTGCCCCGTCACGCAGGTGCAAGTGCCAGTCGTCTGGGCGGCGGATGGTCAGTTGTGTCAAATGTCTATCAGGCATGACGCTGGATTACACCGTTGCGCAGTCCGATGCCATAGGTCTTCTGATGCCCCCTTGCGGTTTGTGCCCTGTTCGGGGGATATTCCGGCCAGATGACCGACGCAGCAGGAGACACCGGATGCTTGGATTTCTTATCGCGGCCCTCGCGGGCTTTTTCACACCCCAGATCGAAGAGCCGGTCGCCGTACCGGTCGTCAAGTTCCTTGAGGGGTTCTTTAAGGTGGAACCCGTCGAAAAGCGGCTGATCGCTTTCATGCTGATGCTGTTGGGCGCTGCCGTGCTTGCGGCACTGCTTGATAGCGGGTCGACCTTCGGTGTGATCTTTGGCGCGGTGCTGGGCTACTTTGGCACGCGGATATACAAGGTGCTGATGGACATCATTCAGGCGCGCAGCGATCGCGGCTAGGCATGCGGCGGCCGCATTGCGGGGTTGCAGCATTGGCGGTTTCGCCCGAAGCGTCAGGTCATATCTATGGTTCAAGATGCACTGGCATCAAAAAAGGGACTTGATATGGCTTTCTACACGCAATCAATCGACAGTAATCAAGAGTCTGGCAAGCCGTCGTCTGTCCGTGGCAGGGTACGTCGGGTGTTGTCGGTGCTCGCACATGCCGCTGACCGCAGTCAGGCTGTTCACCGGATGCAGGCCCTGTCCGACGCAGAGCTTGCGCAGATGGGCGTCCGGCGCGAAGACATCGTGCGCCGCACTTACGGCGCGTTCACAACGCTCTAGTTGTCCTGTGCGGCGCTGATTTCAGCTAACTTCTTTTCAAAGACGCTGCTGCCGCCGCGTTTGAGCACATAACGGCAAATCGCCTGCGCGAATTCATCATGGTTGACCTTGACCAGATGGTCGACCAAGCGACGGGCATAGGTCTGGTCATAGCGCCGCGCGCGCAATAGCTGGCGAAAGCGTTTGCCGTCCAGGTTGCGATCCATGGCAAGTTTCAGCATCACATCAAGAATACCCAGCCTGTCGAACGCCCGCTCCAGTTGATCACCGATCAGCGGGCAGGGCAGGGGCGTCACATGCGGTTTGCGAAAAAGTGCTGCATGGCAGGCGTCCAGATGTTCATAGGGATCGTAAGCCACAAAAACGTTCTGCGCGCCTTCGATCATTTCAGGCGCATAGCCATAGCGGTTGGCAAAATCCTGTTTGCGGGCAAAGCGGTACCGTCGGTCCCAGCCCGTGGTGCGCGCCTCAAGAGTGGCTTGGGGGCGCAGGGCAATCACCGAAGCACCGGGTGACGTCACCGAAAAGGCCGCAGCCGCGTAGGCCGCGCCGCCATCGCCGCCAAAAAACAGCACATTTTCGAAATCCTCAAAAAAGCCGTCATCAACCATACGGTCGAAGAAGGCAAAGATCGCAGGGTCGCGAAACCAGCTTTCCGTGTAGGATATCAGGGCAAGATGCGACCATCCGTCATGGCGGGCATAGGCAAAACCGCGCGGTTCGGCGTCGAGGTTATAAGCCCGCACACTTTCGGCATTTTCGAATGTCACCAGCAGGTTATTCCCAGCCTCAAGGAAGCCCGCGTAATGTTTGCCGCCCAACTGCTCGAAAAAACCGAACTCATCGCAGACGTCATCTACTGCCCCGAGCCATTTATTGGCATCGAGCCCCGAAAGGTTCGTCTCAAAGGAAAGTTGGCGATCGTCCATACACATACTCCGCAGTCGAAACAACAAGTGACTGCATCTTCGGTGTAATACGCTTTTGCGGCAGAACTAGGCAAATGTTTCGCCTATATTGTCCGTGGATCGACCTAAAAGAACGCCTGTAGCCCTGTTTGTGCACGCCCCAAGATCAATGCGTGCACATCATGGGTCCCTTCGTAGGTATTCACCGTCTCAAGGTTGACCATATGGCGCATGATCTGGAAATCCTCACTGATTCCATTGCCGCCGTGCATGTCGCGTGACGCCCGCGCAATATCGAGCGCTTTGCCGCAATTGTTGCGCTTCATCAGGCTGATCATTTCGGGTGCCGCCTTGCCCTGTTCCATCAGGCGCCCCAGTTGCAGTGCGGATTGGGTGCCAAGCGCAATTTCTGTCTGCATGTCGGCCAGCTTTTTCTGGAACAGTTGGGTTTGGGCCAGCGGCTTGCCAAATTGCTTGCGATCCAGCCCGTATTGGCGGGCCGCGTGCCAGCAGGCCTCGGCCGCGCCCATGACGCCCCACGCAATCCCGTAACGCGCGCGGTTCAGGCAGCCGAACGGCCCCTTAAGCCCCTGCACACCGGGCAAAAGCGCGTCCTCGCTAACGGTGACGTTGTCCATCACGATCTCGCCCGTCACAGAGGCGCGCAGGCTCAGCTTGCCGCCGACCTTTGGGGCGGACAGACCCGCCATGCCTTTTTCCAGCACAAAGCCACGGATTTTGCCGTCATGGGCGTCTGATTTTGCCCAGACGACAAAGACATCGGCGATGGGCGCGTTGCTGATCCACATCTTGGAGCCGTTCAGGACATAGCCATTGGCAGTCTTTCTGGCGGTTGTTTTCATGCCTGCGGGATCACTGCCCGCATCGGGTTCAGTCAGGCCGAAACAACCGATCAATGTCCCTGCGGCCAGTCCGGGCAGATATTTTTCGCGCTGGGCCTCGCTGCCGTAGGCATGGATCGGATACATCACCAGCGACGATTGCACCGACATCATCGACCTGTAGCCGCTGTCCACCCGCTCGATCTCGCGGGCGACAAGGCCGTAGGTGACATAGCCCGCACCCAGACCGCCGTATTCTTCGGGGATCGTCAGTCCAAGCAGGCCCGCGTCGCCCATGGCCTTGAAAATCTGGGGATCGACGGTGGCCTCGCGGTAGGCGGCGGTGACTTTGGGTTGCAGGGTCGTTTGGGCGAAGACATTTGCCGCGTCACGCAGCATACGCTCGTCCTCGGTCAGTTGATCCTCTAGCCGCAAGGGGTCTGCCCAATCGAAGGGACCAAGGTCGGGTCCAAATCCAACTTGTGGCATCGGTGTGGAATCATTCATGTGCAAAGCCTCCGGAGATGTGATGGCAAACTAGGGCGTCGGCCGCGCAGGGGCAATGCACCAGATCAGGGCCAAAGCGCCGCATTTGCGATGTTGCCGCAATCATGCTTGCGCTATGTATTGGCCCAACAACACCGATCAGCCAGGGATACCCATGATTACCGATATGCCCAAACTGGCGCTGGACTGGCACAATGCGGGCCGTCGCGTGGCGATTGCGACGGTGGTGCAGACATGGGGGTCCGCCCCGCGGCCTGTAGGTAGCCAACTGGTTGTCGATGCCGATGGCGCGATGGAGGGCTCTGTTTCAGGCGGATGTGTCGAAGGCGCGGTTGTCACCGAAGCGATCGAGGCGATCGGTGACGGAGCACCGCGCCTGCTGTCTTTCGGGGTCAGCGACGATGATGCCTTTGCTGTGGGCCTGGCCTGCGGTGGCGAGATCAAGGTGCTTGTCGAACCCGTTGGCACAGCGATGCCGGTGGCGATCATGCAAGAACTTGTGGCACGGCGGGCGCGCAAGGAACCCGTGGCCTATGTTTCCGATCTACAAACAGGCAACCCGCAACTGCGCGGGCCGCAAGACTATGCCGCCCGTTTCCGGTTGGACCAGTCAGGCATCCTTGAAGATGGCCGCACCTTTGTGTGCATTCACAATCCGCCGCTGCGCCTTTTTATCGTCGGTGCGGTGCATATCGCGCAGCATCTGGTCGGGATGGCACAGGCTTGTGGCTATGCACCTTACGTGATTGACCCGCGCCCTGCATTTGCGTCCACCGCGCGTTTTCCGCAGGCGGTTGTGATCGACGATTGGCCGGATGCCGCCCTTGCCGACATGCGGTTGGATGCGCGCACAACTGTGGTCACGCTGGCGCACGACCCCAAATTGGACGACCCCGCGATCATGGCCGCATTGCGGTCGGACGTGTTTTATCTTGGGTGTCTGGGGTCCAGTCGCACCCATGCCAAAAGGCTGGCGCGTTTATCTGCTGCAGGTTTTGAACAGGACGCATTGGCACGCATTCACGGCCCAGTCGGTTTGCCCATCGGCGGGCGCCAACCAGCCGAGATTGCGATCAGCATCATGGCAGAGCTGACACAGACCCTGCGCAAGAGCGACTGAAGCCCTGAAAACACAAAAGCCCCCGCGAGGGGGGCTTTCATCGCAAGTTCCGGCGCGTCCGCTTACTTTGTCAGCGGTCCGATCAGCATCACCATCTGGCGACCTTCCCTCGGGTTTGCCTGCAAACACGATCCGCGTGGCAGGGGTTTGCGCAGCAAATTCCGAGAGCGCCGTTCAACGGGTGCCTTATTTCGATAGGGGACCAATCAGCATCACCATCTGACGACCTTCCATCTTGGGGAAGTTTTCAACCTTGCCGGCGTCCTTGGTGTCTTCGGCTACACGCTCAAGCAGTTCGCGACCCAGCTGCTGGTGGGCCATTTCGCGGCCACGGAAACGCAGGGTAATCTTCACCTTGTCGCCGTTTTCGAGAAACTTGAAGACGTTGCGCATCTTGACGTCATAGTCGTGGTTATCCGTATTCGGACGGAATTTCACTTCTTTGATCTCGATGGTCTTTTGCTTCTTGCGGGCTTCGGCTTCTTTTTTCTGCGTTTCGTATTTGAACTTGCCGTAGTCCATGATCTTGCAAACCGGCGGGTTCGCATTTGGTGAAATTTCAACCAAATCCAGGCCGGCTTCATCGGCCATAACCATCGCGCGTTCGGGTGTGACCACCCCGACATTTTCGCCTTCTGCGCCAATCAGGCGGATTTCGGCGGCCCGGATACGCTCGTTGATGCGGGGGCCTGTGTCGCGTTGCGGTGGTGCGTTATGAGGTCTGCGTCCTATGGTCTTTATCCTTGTTTTGTTCCGTTCAGGTAAAATGCAAAGTAAACGCCCGTTCTTGCGGCTTCAACCCGCAAAAGTAGCGGTTTCGCGCTGATTTTCCCCCCAAGTGATCCCTTCCTCTTCTGCGTTGTATCTGACATATCCTGCGACAAGGGCCGATGTGGCCTATTTGTCGTGATATGAGAGGATCAGATCCATGCGTGCAATTGCGATTATCTTTGTTTTGGCCGTTGTCGGCTTTTTTGGATATCAATACGCGGTCGAAGGTCGCGGACCGGGTGAAGCTGTGGGCGTTTTGACCGGCGCCACACAAGAAGCCGAGCGTCTGGCCGCCGAAGCTGCCGCTGCTGCCGAAGC
>JBFEQR010000074.1:0-8208 GCA_041549425.1 Yoonia sp.
AGGACCATTGCGCCGATTTCGTTCAGTGCCAGCATCAGATCGTGGCCACCGGCAGCCACCAGTCGTCGGCATTGTCCAGCTCGTCAAACAGCGGCGCGCCTTGCGCCAGTGTGATGCGCGTCCAGCGGTCCGATTTCGGGTCGAATTTCGCGGCCCCGAAAAACGCCAGCTTGCAGCGCAGGATATCAATGGGCAGGCAGTCGTGGCCGATCAGATTGTCGCGGATTTCCGCATAGGCGTGCCGCCCCAGCGTCTGCACGCGGCGCATCGCCGCGCGGTGTTGCGGATAGTCGGCCAAAAAGCGGCCCACGGGCATATCTGTGTCGGGCAGGTCTTGTGCCAGCGCCTTGACCTGTCGCGCGATATCAAGCGGGGATTCGCGGTCTGCACCTTCTTCGATGTGGCGGCTGCCCAAGCGCGGTTCGAGCTTTTCTTCCGAAACATACCAGAATTGTGCGCATGCGCGGGCATCGTCAAAATCAATCGCGCAGGCCCAATCCCAGTCTTGCGCGATCAGCGCTGCCACCTCTTTACAGGGCATCGACGGGTCCAGCGTGGGGTGGAACGGGGTCGCCATACAGTCGGTCAGCCCGTCAATCAGATCACCAAAGGGTTCTAGCATCAGCGCCGCAATCAGTTCCTGCGTATCGACGGACCACTGCGCGCTTTGCGTCAGGATGCGGTCGATCGGGCGCTGCGCCGTCAGGGCGTCGGGGGTCAGTGTGGCGGCAAATTCGGGCCATTCGCGGCGCATGGTGGCAATGCGGGATGCGGCGATATCATCGGGCACGTTCCATTGGGCCAGATGCGCGGCCGCGCGGGTCACCAGATCGTAGATGTGCCCGATCTGCTCGACATCCAGCGACGGCACTGCGCGTACGCGGGCAATCGCGGTTTCGCGCACCTGCATCCACGCATCCAGCAACATCGGATGATTCACCAGAAATGGCGCCATACCCAAACCGGTGGAGTTCCCGATCCCGAGATGCCGCTTGGCTGCGCGCGACAAAGGCGCACCGCCCACATGTTCGGCCAGATCATGGGTGAAGCCACGGATCAGCCAGACGGTCAGCATTTCGGCCATGAAAGGCCCGCCCATATGGGGCCTGTCGGCGATATGCCCACGGTCGGCGATGCCGAATTTGCCGTTGCCGTAAACCGCCGTGGTCCGCATCAGATAGCCTGTTTCGCGGATCTTATCGGCATCGGGTTGCTGCCCTGCGCGCAGGGCGCTGGTCACATGATCAAAAAGTCGCACGGATTTATTGGCGCGGCTCAGCACCAGATCACGCGCGCTATAGCGTGCGGCCTCCTGTTTGGGGGCAGAGGCGACGATGCGGTCAATCTCTTGCGGCGTGGGAATGCCGTCATAAAGCACATAGGCGGTGTCCCATGCGGTCGCGATCACACGGTCGGTGCGCATTTCGGGCGGCAGATCGGTCGAGACCGCGACAAGCGTGTAATCATACCCGCCCAGCCGCAGGCTGTAGGTTGCATGGCCAAAGCCTTTGGCGTCCATTTCCCACACGGGGCGCGTGACGGTCACATTCTCTGCGGCCAATGCCCGCATCAGGGTCCGCAGAAACGACAGCCGCGTCGGAAAGGCCGCACCCATGCGGCGCAGTCGCATCACGGTCGCGGGCGGGCGCAACGGCATCTGGGCGGGGGCTGCAAAATCTTTCATGCGCCGAAACTATCCGCAAGTCAGGGCTGCGAACAGTCAAAAAGCGACGTTGCACAGTGAAGTGAGTGGCCAATTCGGGTGCATTTGGATAAACCGGACGCATGGTGCGTTCTGTGTATAAATCCGGCCCGAAGATGGCTTTTTGCTTGCCCAAGGCAGTCCGGCTTGCACTTGCCGGTGCGATGCTGGCGCAGGCGGCCCCTGCCCAAGAGGTCCGCCTTGTCACCAACGCGGCCCAAGGGACGTTGGACGAGGCATCATTGCTGCGCGATCTGGACGAAACGGCCGCCCCGCAAGACTATATCGCGGCGGCACGTGCCGATTACCGCCGCTTGCTGACCGCGCTTTATGCCCAAGGGTACTATAGCGGCCAGATTTCCATTACAGTGGACGGGCAAGAGGCCGCGACGATCGCACCATTGGCCGCACCCAGTGCCATCGGCGAGGTTCTCATCACCGTCGATGCAGGCCCGCGGTTTACCTTTGGCGACGTGCGCATCGCGCCTTTGCCCCCGCAAACGACGATTCTTGCCGATCTTGGCCCGCGCCGGAATGCCCTGTCGGGACTTGTGCAAACGGCTGTTGATGCCGCAATCCTGAGCTGGCGGGAACTGGGCTATGCCAAGACGACCGTTACCGACCAAACGATTATCGCCCGCCATGATGCCGGAAAGCTTGATGTTGATATTGCGCTGGATCGCGGGCCACGGCTGACCTTCGGGCCGTTGCGTGTGTCGGGCAGTGACAATGTGTCGGATGCCCGTGTGCGCCAGATCGCGGGCCTGCCGGTGGGCGAGGTTTATTCCCCCGCCGCCATCGACACGGCCGAACAACGTTTGCGTCGCACCGGAACCTTTGAGAGCGTGTCGCTGACCGAGGATGACGCCATTGCGGCGGGCGATACCCTGCCGATCAATGCGCTGTTGTCAGAGGCAAAACCGCGCCGCATCGGATTTGGTCTGGAACTGTCCAGCATTGCAGGGCTGACCGTGTCCAGCTTTTGGCTGCACCGCAATTTTCTGGGGGGCGCCGAACGTTTGCGCGCCGATGCCGAGGTTGCGGGGATCACGGGTGAAACCGGCGGGACCGATTACAGTCTGGGCGCGTCCTTTACCCGTCCTGCCACCTTTGGCCCCGATACCGAATATTTCCTGACCGGCCGGATTTCGCGCGAGGACGAGCCGGAATTCCTGATCGACAAGATCGCGGTGGAAACGGGGTTTTCGCGCATTATCAGTGATGAACTGACCGTGCGCGCCGGTGTTGGTGTCTTGCGGGCCCGCGAAAAGACCGATCTGGAAACCCGAGAATACACTCTATTTGCGCTGCCGCTGGAGGCCACGCTGGATCGCCGCGATGTGCCAACCAATGCGGGCGACGGCTATTACATCGATCTGGATATGGCACCATTTATCAGTATCGGTGGCGAGATCGGCGGCGCATGGATATTTGGCGACGCACGCGGCTATCTGACTGTGGGCGAGACCGAAAGGCTGACCTTTGCCGCTCGCGGGCAGGTTGGCAGCGTGATCGGGGCCAGCGTGACAGAGGCCCCCGCGGATTTTCTGTTCTATTCGGGGGGTGGCGGCACCGTGCGCGGCCAGCCCTATCAGGCGCTGGGCATTGAAACCGTGCAGGGCACCGAGACGATCACCACAGGCGGCACATCATTCATCGGTGCCCAGCTTGAGGCGCGGTATCTGGTCCGCGACAAGATCGCGGTGGTGGGGTTCTATGACGTAGGCTATGTCGGTGCGACCGCGCGCCCGGGCGAAAGCGGTGACTGGCATGCCGGTGCGGGCCTTGGGGTGCGCTATGAAACCGGCATAGGGCCGATCCGCCTTGATCTGGGCACGCAGGCCAGTGGCGATAATGTCGCGTCCGATTTGCAGGTCTATATCGGGATTGGGCAAGCGTTTTGAAGCGGTTCTTATTGACATGTGCCTTGCTGCTTTTGCCGCTGTTTGCGCTTGCGCAACAGCAGGAAGACGACGACGAAGGCTTTCTGACCAACCTGATACAGGACAACCTGTCGACCGAGGGCAGCGTTGTCGATCTGCAGGGCTTTGAAGGTGCGCTGAGTTCAGAGGCGACGATTGAACGTATGACTGTGGCGGATGTCGACGGTGTCTGGCTGACCATTGAAGATGTGGTGCTCAGTTGGAACCGCAGGGCCTTGTTGCGCGGCGCCATTGATGTGCAGGAATTGCGTGCGGGAAAGATCACCGTGTCGCGCGCACCCATTGCCGAGGATAGCGGCCCGACGCCCGAGGCGCAGCCGTTTTCCCTGCCGGAACTGCCGGTCAGCATTGCGCTGGACCAGCTCAACGTTGCCGAAATCGTGCTGGGGGACGTGTTTCTGGGCGAAGAAATCCGCCTGTCTTTAACAGGTGACGCGCAACTGGCCGATGGTGAGGGTGCGGTCAAGGTCGTGGCGACCCGCCTGGGCGATCAGACGGGTGTGTTCGAGATTGCCGGCAGCTATGCCAATGCGACCCGTGTGCTGGATGTGTTGCTGAAGCTGGAGGAAGGGCCGGAAGGCATCGCCGCGAACCTTTTGGGCCTGCCGGGGCGTCCGTCTGTTGCCATGCAGGTGGCGGGCAACGCCCCCTTGGATGATTTCGCCGCGACGATTGCGATCGGCACCGACGGACAGGGCCGCCTGAACGGGACATTTGCCCTTTCCGAAACCAGTGGCGCGCAGACCATCCTGCTGGATGTGGCGGGGGATGTCTCGCCTTTGTTTACGGCCGAGTACCAAGGGTTCTTCGGCAATGACGCCAGCCTGCGCGCCGAAGTGATCCGCGCGGCGGATGGCCGTGTCGACATTCCTGTTCTGGCGCTGGATGCCGGACGGATCGGTCTTGACGGGCGTGTGCGCATTGATGCGCAAGGATGGCCGGAACTGATTGATCTGCGTGGCGGGATCACGTCTTTGGGCAATGAACCTGTCCTGCTGCCCTTGTCGGGTCCGCAAACCTTTGTCGATGGCATGGACCTTTTGGTGGCCTATGACGGTGCCGCCTCGGAGGATTGGCGCGCGGATGTGACCGTTGCAGGGCTGACGCGTCCGGGCCTTTCGATTGCGGCGTTGACGTTGCGGGGCGGTGGCCTTTTGCAGTCGGGGGCAGGGGTGCAATCGGGCGCGTTTTCGGCTGCATTGGACTATGCGGCCACCGGTCTGCAACTGGCCGATGCGGGCGCGGCAGAGGCCTTTGGTGATGAGGTGAAGGGGGTGCTTGTCGCGTCCCGCGCCGAGGGGGACATCACCACGATTGAACGACTGACACTTTCGGGGGCCGGACTTGATGCGCGTTTGACAGGCACGATTGCGGGCCTTGATGCGGGGTTTGAAACAGATATCACCCTTGCCGCCGAAATCGCCGGATTGGAACGGTTTGCGACGCTTGCGGGACAGGACATCGGCGGCGGGGCCGCGATTGATTTGCGCGCGCTTTTGACGCCGATGGACGGAGGCTTTGATCTGACGCTTGCGGGGCAGACCGATGATTTGTCCGTCGGTATCGCGCAGGCGGATGCGGTGCTGGCCGGAACCGGCCGGATCGACCTTCGTGCCGTGCGCGACACCGCCGGTACACGGCTTGAGGCGCTGGATGTGCAAACCGATGCCGCCCGTCTGGAGGCAGCTGCGGATCTGACCAGCAACGGGGCTGATGCGCGTATCACGGCCAGTCTGGTTGATCTGGGCGACGTCGTGTCCGGACTTTCGGGGCCTGCGACGGTGGCCGGCACACTTGTGCAGGCGGCGGACGGGTCGCTTGTCTTTGATCTGAGCGGAACCGGACCGGCCGCGACATTCACCACGCAAGGCACGGCCACGCCGATGGATGCCGTGCAAACCATCCGCGCCGATCTGACGGCGCAGATCAGTGATCTGGGCCGCTATGCGCAAGTGGCGGGGCGTCCTTTGGCGGGGGCGGTCACGCTGGCCGGTGGCGGTGAGCTGCGCAGTGATCTGTCGCGCTTTGACGTGACCCTGCGCGGGCAGACGGATGATCTTGTGACAGGTATCGCGCGTCTTGATCCCTTGCTTGGCGGTCGGGGGCAAATTGCGGGGCGTGCGACGGTTGAACAGATGGCGCAGCTGACCCTGCGCGATCTTGATGTGCGCTTTCCGGCGATGACGCTGGGCGGTGATGCGATGCTCTCGGCCGAGGGGGCGAACACGGCTGATCTGGCGTTTCGTCTGAATGATGCGGGACTGCTTGACCCCAGCCTGAGCGGGCCGGTCACTGTTGATCTGACGGCGAACCCGGCCCCGCAAGAGGCCACAGCAACGCAGTTGCGTCTTTTGGGGGCTGGTGCGGATATTGCGGTGGATGCTGTTGTCGCCTCTGTCGCGCAGGACCGTGAAATCACAGGCGAAGTGACGGCGCAGGTCGCCGATCTGGCCGTCTTTGCCGCCCTCGCCGGGCAACCCATTGGCGGCATGATCGACCTGACTGCATCCGGCACGGTTCTGCCTGATCTGTCGCGCTTTGACAGTCAGGTGAACCTGCGCAGCGAAGATTTGCGCATCGGCAATCCCACCGCAGACGCGCTTTTGGCGGGCACCGGCCTGATTAACGCCACCATCGGTCTGGCCGACGAGGTGCTGGCGGTGCGCACGCTTGAGGTATCAACCCGCGAGGTGTCGATTGTGGGCGCGCTGAACGGTGCTGCGGGGTTTGGACAGGGCCGCTTTAACGCCAGTTTGCGCGATGTGGGCGTTTTGACCGACCAGATCAGCGGACCAATCCGCGCGACCGGTAGCGCATCACTGGATGAAGCGGGCAATTGGGGCATTGATGCTACTGGCACCGGTCCGGGTGGTTTGGGGGCCAATATCGTGGGCCAGATTGCACCGGACGGCACCCTTGCGATCGATGTAGACGGCAGCGCGCCACTGGCCCTTGCCAACACGGCCATTGATCCGCGCCGTCTAAGCGGTCAGGCGAATTTCGATCTGAACGTGAACGGCCCGCCTGCGGTGACCTCGTTGAACGGGCAGGTGACATTCGCAAACGGGCGCTTGGCGGCCCCCAATCTGGGGCAGGCCCTGACCGATATCGGCGGCCAGATCAGCCTGACGCGTGGCAATGCCCAGATTGATCTGACGACACAGGTCGAAGCAGGGGGCCGTATCACCATCAGCGGGCCTGTTGCCCTGACCGCTGGCAATAATGCCGATCTGACCATCGCTTTGAACAATGTCGTGCTTCAGGACCCCGAGCTGTACCGCACCCAGATATCCGGTGCGATCAACCTTGACGGTCCCCTGCAGGGCGGTGCGCGGGTGTCGGGACGGCTTGAGCTTGGGCAAACGGATGTGCAGGTGCCGTCCTCATCCATCAGCAGTCTGGGCGCTTTGCCCGAGGTGATCCACATCGGCGCGCCTGCACCGGTGCGCCGCACGCTGGATCGTGCGGGCCTTTCGCAAAACGGTCAGGATGCCGCGCGCAGTGGCGGCGGCGGGCGTGCCTTTCCGCTGGATATCGTCATTGATGCCCCGTCGCGGATTTTCATCCGTGGGCGCGGTCTGGATGCGGAACTTGGCGGCAGCCTGCGGATCGGCGGGACCTCTGACAATGTGATCCCGACGGGCCGATTCGAACTGGTGCGTGGCCGGATCGACATTTTGCAGCAGCGATTCGACCTGACCGAGGGTGTGGCGAGCTTGCAGGGCGATTTCGAGCCCTTCATCCGCCTTGTCGCGACAACCGAAACCGACACCGGTACCGTCATCAGCATTGTGGTCGAAGGCCCTGCCGGTGCGCCCGAGGTCAGTTTCGTCTCGGTTCCCGAACTGCCACAGGACGAGGTTCTGTCGCAGTTGATCTTTGGCCGTGACCTGCAAAGCATCAGCCCCTTGCAGGCCGTGCAACTGGCCTCGGCGATCAGCACACTGGCCGGTCGCGGCGGCGGTGCGCTGGACCGTTTGCGGCAGGGGATCGGGCTGGATGATTTCGATGTCACCACCGACGAGGCAGGCAATGCCGCTGTGCGCGCGGGCAAGTATCTGTCCGAAAACATCTATACGGATGTGACCATCACCAGCGAGGGCGATACCGAAATCAACCTCAATCTCGACATCACGAAAGAGATCACCGCCAAGGGCAGTGTCGATCAGGATGGCGAAACCGGCGTCGGTGTGTTCTTTGAACGTGATTACTAGAGGGGCGCGAGACTGGTTGATCTGTGCTGATCCGCGCTATGTCTTGGGCTTAGGCAGCGCAGAGGTGATCGACCAGCAGGGTAGGTCGCCAGACGCGCCAATAACGAACCCGAAGGATGACTAATGGACCGTCTTGACCTGATCCGGCGCAAGAAACTGCCTGACGCCCTGCGCGTCTTGCTGGAAGAATATCCGCGCGATGGGTGGAAAAACGATCCCGGCTTTGACGGGCTGGTGCGCTTTTGGCTGGACCGTCACCTGATGTTCCGCCGCCTGATGGGCGAGATGGGCAGCGCGACCGAGGCGCTTTTGGACAAAAAGATCGCGCCCGAGCGGTATGCGGGCGTGC
>JBFEQR010000075.1:0-8157 GCA_041549425.1 Yoonia sp.
AGGGATCGCGGCAATCGCCGAATGTGCTGACATCAATATTCTTGATGGCGGGGCGGTTGCGACCTTTGCAGAAGAAAACGCGATCGACTTCGTGATTGTCGGACCAGAGGCCCCCCTCGCCACAGGCGTGGCCGACCGCCTACGCAGCGCCGGTTTGCTGGTCTTTGGTCCCTCTCAGGCAGCCGCCCAGCTTGAGGCGTCAAAGTCCTTCACCAAGGCAATCTGCGACGCCGCCAATGCGCCCACCGCCCGCTATGCGCATTTCACCGATGCGGCCGCCGCGCGCGCCTATATTCAGGAGCAGGGCGCGCCGATTGTCGTCAAAGCAGACGGTCTGGCCGCAGGAAAAGGCGTGATCGTCGCCATGACCGAAGCCGAAGCGCTTGCCGCGATTGACGACATGTTCGACGGCAGTTTCGGCGACGCCGGTGCAGAGGTCGTTATTGAGGAATTCATGGACGGGGAAGAGGCCTCGTTCTTTGTGCTTTGCGATGGCAAGACGATCCTGCCTGTCGGCACAGCACAAGACCACAAACGCGCCTATGATGGCGACACAGGCCCCAATACCGGCGGCATGGGCGCTTATTCCCCTGCGCCCGTCATGACCGACGAGATCACACAAAAGGCCCTGAGCGAAATCATCCAGCCCACGATGGATGAAATGGCCAAGCGCGGCACGCCGTTTCAGGGGGTGCTGTTCTGCGGATTGATGATCCAGAACGGCCAGCCCCGTCTGGTGGAATACAACGTGCGCTTCGGCGATCCCGAATGCCAATGCCTGATGATGCGTCTGGGCGGTCAAATCCTCGATCTGCTTCAGGCCTGCGCCGAAGAACGGCTGCATGAAGTTCAGGCAAATTGGGCAGACGACCACGCATTAACCATCGTCATGGCCGCCAAAGGGTATCCCGGATCCTATCAAAAAGGGACAGTGATCAACGGTTTGGACAGTATCCCCGAAGACAGTTTCCACATGGTATTCCATGCAGGCACTGCGACGGAAAACGGCCAGATCATCGCGACGGGCGGACGCGTGCTCAACATCACAGCACGTGGTGCCACACTGTCAGAGGCACATGAAAAGGCCTATGCGATGGCCCAGACCGTTGACTGGGCTGACGGGTTCTATCGCTCCGACATTGGCTGGCGTGCGCTCTAGCCCCCTTCTTCCGAGTAAAAATATCCCCGCCGGAGGCAAAAAAGTAAAAAACCGCGCCCGTTGTATCGGGCGCGGTTTTTCGCATCAGGACCGGCGCGCAGTTTATGCGGCGCGGCCAACCAGAACTGAATCAATCTCGGCCGCTGCCGCATTCTCGCCGTTGCCCGCAACAGCCGCGAATTCACGGGTCAAACGCTCAAGTGCGGCTTCATAAAGCTGACGCTCCGAATAGCTTTGCTCGCGCTGGTCGTCCTGACGGTGCAAATCGCGCACCACTTCGGCAATCGCGATCAGGTCACCAGAGTTGATCTTTTGCTCGTATTCCTGCGCACGGCGCGACCACATGGCCTTTTTGACCTTCGCCTTGCCGCGCAGCGTCTTCATTGCGTGATTGACGACATCCGGCGTAGCCAGTGCGCGCATGCCCACATCGGTGGCCTTGTTTGTTGGCACACGCAGGGTCATCTTGTCTTTTTCAAAGGCGACGACGAACATCTCCAACTCAAAGCCCGCAACTTCTTGCGTCTCGATCGAGATGATTTTGCCGACCCCGTGTGCGGGGTAAACCACAAATTCATTGGGGCTAAAATCGTATTTCTTCTTGCTCATGATCATCCTTCCATGACGACACCAATAGCACGCAACAAAAAACCCGCCGGTGGCCGCATGCCCCCGCAGGAATTTACTGTGCTATTCAGGTCAAATCGTTCGCTGCATTGGCATAAGTATACCACAAAAACAGCGCCCCTAAAAGTCCCTGCTTCCAGGCCAAAAACCGTATGAAAATAAAGGTTTCAGAGCAAACAAGGCCGCGAATCAGCCGCCCTCGCCAGCGGCCTCGGAAAACAGCTCCATCTTGCCTTCTTTACCGTCCATTTCATCCGCATCGGGCAGCGGATCTTTCTTGGTAATGATCACCGGCCACATTTCGGAATACTTGCGGTTAAACTCGACCCATTTTTCCATGTCCGGCTCTGTGTCGGGGCGAATGGCGTCGGCAGGGCATTCAGGCTCGCACACGCCACAATCGATGCATTCGTCAGGATGGATGACCAGCATGTTTTCGCCTTCGTAGAAGCAGTCCACGGGGCAGACTTCAACGCAGTCTGTGTATTTGCATGCAATGCAGTTGTCGTTGACGATGTAGGTCATGAGCGTATCCGGTTAGATATTTGACGACTTGCTAGCTAAGTCGCACGCGTCATTCAAGGCCCGATCAGTCATTGGCGCCACGTTGCGACATCAGATCACGCCGATCTTTCTTGGTTGGCCGCCCTTTGCGGTCACCGCCGGGGTTGTAGGGGCGTTTTTCCACGACCGGCGTCAGATCTTCATAAAGCGCTTGGGCTTCGGGCGCAGGCCCGCGGCGGTCGCCGCAGGCTATGATACGCACCACCCGCGTTTCGGTCGCCTGAATAAAGGTCAGGACATCGCCCGGGCCAACCGCGCGCGCGGGTTTGCTAACAGGTTGGCTGTCCACACGTACCTTGCCGCCCGTCACAACACCCGCCGCCAGACTGCGCGATTTGAAGAACCGCGCATGCCACAGCCATTTATCCAGCCTTATGGTCGGCCGAGGGTCGCTCAATCCTTTTTGAAGCCAGCAAGGGCTGCAGCAAAGGGATTGTCGGGATCGATCTGTTTTTCACGCTTGGGCTTTGCCTGAAACGACTGCGGTTTGTTGCTGTCGCCTTTGGGCTTGCCTTTGGCTTTGGGTTTGCCCTTGCCACGCGGACGCTCGCCCTGCGGGCGCGCGGGACGTGCGGCGCGTCCACCCCAAGTGAAGGTATAGAACACCTCTGTCTCGACCGGATCAACGGCGGCATCGGCTGCTTCCCCCACAGGCTGTTCGGTGGCCGCCACTTCGGGCACCACATCTTCCGCAGGCTCAACCGTTTGTGTTTCCGCAACAGGCGCGATCCCGTCATCGACGATATCAGCAGAGGGCGTCGCATCATCGCCGGTCATGGCGGCTGGCGCATCGGCAACGACTGCGGTCACTGCCTTCACCTTCTCGCGTTCACCTTTTTCGGCCTTGTAGCCCAGACCGCCCATAAGATCGGCGAACTGTTCAAGCGTCATGCCGGTGATCGACAACATATCGGGATTGGCTTCGAACCCGCCACGGCTGTCCTGATCGCGCAGCATATCGGCAAGGCGTTCCAGCATATCGATGCGGATCGCACGCTCACCGGCGGCGCGATAACCGGCCATCGCATAATAGCCTGCAACCGCATCCTTGGCGGCGGGAACAGTGACCAGACCGGGGGGTGGGCTTTCGGGGAACTCTGACAGACCTTTGGACAGTGACCACAGCACCAGACGCAGCCGCGTCGGGGCCGGCTTCAGCAACAAAGGCATGAAGATCGTGAACTGACCGAAACGCACGCCATGTTTGCGCAGCGCGCCGCGTGCATCCTGATCCAGCGCCTTGACCTCATCGGCGACTTCGCCGCGCGGGATGATCCCGAAACCTTCGGCCATCCGGTAGGCAAAGCCCTTTGCACTGCCGCTCAGCGTTTCATCATTCTTGAGCGCCAGAAGCGGCTCGAACCCCGCGGCGATCTTGCGATCAATGAAATGCTGCAGGCGGCGCTGTACCTTTGCGGCCACATCTGCACCGGCTTCATCATCGACAAAGACGGTAATGCCCGGCTTGAACGGATCATCGCCAGCGGTCAGTTTGCCAACCGCAGCACCACCCCACATCAGGCCACCTTGTTCTGTGAAATCAATCTCGGGATCGGGTGCGTTGTAAAAGCGGTCTGCCAGCAGGTGAAACTGCGGCACCAGCGCCTGCACAGAGGCCTGTCGCAGCGTTTTCGCCTCATCGGGGCTTCCGGCCTTGTCCATCCGGAACCGGAATCCTTCCAACCGTCCGACGAATTCGCCCTCGACGGTGACTTCACCCTTATCGTTCACATCAGCCAAAAGGCTCTCCTTCTGTTTGAGCCGGCGAAGCAGAATGCTGGTCCGCCGGTCCACAAATCTTTGCGTCAACGCGCCATGCAGCGCATCAGATAACCGGTCTTCTACAGCGCGCGTCTCTTCGCGCCAATGAGATTCGTCAACCAGCCATCCGTTTCGTTGGGCCACATAGGTCCAAGTGCGGATATATGCCAGCCTTTTGGACAGGGTATCAATGTCTCCGTCCGTACGGTCAATGCGGCGGACCTGAAGCCCGAACCAGTTGGCGGACACATGCCCATCCTGATGCAAATCATTATAGATATGGGTCAGCAAGCCCGCATGTTCACCACGACTGATACCGCGAAAGTCGGGAATGCGGCACACATCCCACAATAGTTTGATCGAGGGGCCGTCGCTGGCCCTTGCGGCCACTTCGCTGTCGGCGGCCAACGCCTTGAGCGCGGCAAGATCGTCACTTTCGCGCACCCGCGTCAGCCACGGATCGTCGGTGCGGTCCTCTAGCGTGGCAATCAGGCGTTTGAGCGATCCGAATTGCAGACGGCTGTTGCGCCACTGCAGTTTCTTGACCGGCTGGAACCGGTGATCGCAAATTGCCTCGGCGACCGCATCGTCCAGCGGGGGTGCCTCGCCTGTTACACCAAAGGTGCCATTCTCGACATGGCGCCCCGCGCGGCCTGCGATCTGGGCCAGTTCTTCGGGCATCAGATGGCGCATCCGCCGCCCGTCGAATTTGGTCAACGACGAAAAGGCGACATGGCTGATATCAAGGTTCAGCCCCATCCCGATGGCATCGGTGGCCACCAGATAATCGACATCGCCATTTTGATACATTTCGACCTGCGCATTGCGCGTGCGTGGCGACAGGGCCCCCATGACAACGGCAGCACCGCCCTTGGTGCGGCGCAACAGTTCTGCGATCGCATAGCAATTTTCAACCGAAAAGCCGACGATGGCGGACCTTGCGGGCATCCTGCTTATCTTTTTCGAACCTGAGTAGGTCAGTTGCGACATCCGCTCGCGGCGCATGAACTGGGCGTCGGGAACCATGGCGGCAATGGCGTTGCGCATAGTTTCCGCACCCAGAAAAAGCGTCTCGTGCAGACCGCGCGCATTCAAAAGACGGTCGGTAAAGACGTGCCCCCGCTCTGGATCGCCGCAAAGCTGGATTTCATCGACAGCCAGAAAATCGCATCCCATGCCCTCTGGCATCGCCTCGACCGTGCAGACCCAGTAGGCCGCACGCGGCGGCACGATCCGTTCCTCACCGGTAATCAGCGCCACAACACCGGGGCCGCGCACGGCGACGATCCGGTCGTAAACCTCGCGCGCCAAAAGGCGCAGCGGCAGACCGATCACACCGGTCCGGTAGGCCAGCATCCGTTCAATGGCATAATGGGTTTTGCCAGTATTGGTCGGCCCAAGCACGGCCGTAATCCGGGACGTCGTCATTTTATTTCCCGATCAGACCGGGGTCACGCGCGTCAGAGCGCCTGACCCTCTAGCTGCAGTTTCAAACGAGTGAGAGCATCTTGCGTTTCAACCGATTGCGGATTGATCGCAAGGATCATTTCGTAAAGCTCCACCGCATCGTCCGGCCGCTCCAATTCTTCCATGATGATGGCCAATCCGCGCATCGCCTCGAAGTGACGGGGGTTGAGGATCAAGGTGGTGCGGATGTCCTCCAGTGCCGGGCCTGTCAGGCCCAGAAAATAATAAGATGACGCACGCCCGTAATACCCTTCGGCAAATTCCGGCGCATGATCGACGAGTGCAGTGAAATGATCCACCGCTGCGTCAGGCGCGCCCTCTTCAAGGGCCTCTTTGCCACGGCGGGCCAACAAATCCATGGCCGCAGACCCGCTTTTGCCCCACGCATCTATGATTTGCTGCTCGATCCGCGCGTATGTTGTGGCGTCGGCTTCGGCCAGTTGTTCATAAAGCGCATCAAGTGACGCGTCTTGAGCCGCAGCAGGCGAGGAAAAGCCCACTGACAGCAAAAGTGCCGTAACGATACATTTGAAGCGTTGTCTGTACATACCCATAATTGGTAATGTAGCGCTCTGCCCAGCTAACGCCAGAGGCCGTGCGATCACATAAACCAATAAAGGACAAAAAAATGAGTGACGTTGTAACCGAAGCTGTCGCAGCCCTGAACGCAAAAATGGGTGGTGACGGCTTTGATGGCACCGCAAAATTTGCGATCGAAGACGAAGGCAGCATCATCATCGACGCCAATGGCGCACGCGCAGGCGATGACGACGCGGATGTCACGCTGACAGCCACAACAGACGTTTTCAAAGCGATCCTTGACGGGGAAATGAACCCAACAACGGCCTTTATGACCGGCAAGCTGACTGTGGACGGCGATATGGGACAAGCGATGAAACTGTCCGGCGTCCTGTCATAACCATGCAAGAGGCCCCCTACTTTGACAAAATCGCGGACGGCCCCGAAGGGGCACGTGCGCATTGGCTGACCACGGCTGACGGGGTGCGCGTACGCGCGGCCCATTGGCCGTTAGAGGGGGCCAAAGGCACCGTCCTGATCTTTCCGGGGCGGACGGAATACATCGAAAAATACGGGATCACGGCCAAAGCGCTGCAGGGTTCTGGTTATGCCAGCCTTGCGATTGACTGGCGCGGGCAAGGCATTGCGGATCGTTTGCTGGATAATCGCGCAATCGGGCATGTGGGCGAATTTGCCGACTACCAGAACGATGTCGCCGCCATGATGGCCTATGCAACCGAACTGGACCTGCCGCGCCCGTTTTTTCTGATCGGGCATTCGATGGGTGGCTGCATCGGTTTGCGGGCCTTGATAAACGGGCTGGATGTGAAGGCCGCGATGTTCTCTGCCCCGATGTGGGGAGTGCAGATCGCATTGCCTCTGCGGCCTGTTGCATGGGGTCTGTCATCGCTGGGCGTGGCGTTGGGTTTTGATCACAGGATTGCCACGGGTCAGTCCGAAGAGGGCTATGTCCTGCGCGAAGATTTCGCTGTGAACGGGTTGACCAATGATCCTGATATCTGGGCCAAGCTGGCGCGCGATCTCAGGGCGCATCCTGATCTGTCACTGGGTGGCCCCTCCCTGCGCTGGTTGAACAAATCCTTGCGCGAAATGCGGGCCCTCAGCACGTTGCCTGCGCCGGACACCCCTTGCCTGACGTATCTGGGTACCGAAGAGACCACGGTCGATCCCGCCCGTATCCGCGCCCGCATGGCAGCTTGGCCCAATGGCACCTTGCGGGTGATCGAAGGCGGCAAACATGAAATGCTGATGGACAAACCCGCCATGCGCGACCCGATCCAAAGCGAAACAGCGGCGTTTTTCACGAGCCACGCAGGCTAGGGGGCTAGACCTCGCTGTCGGCACGCACCTGAAAGCCCGCATCGCGCAACTGCTTGAGCGTGTCCATGACATGCTGTCGGTCGCGCGCTTCGATCACGATCTCCAGCTCGGCCTGCTTGAGCGAGACACTTTGCATCATGCGCTGGTGGATCACCTCGATCACGTTGGCCCCTGCCTCGCCGATGATCCGCGAGATATCGGACAACTGGCCGGGTGTGTCGCTGATCTCGAATGTCAGGCGGGTAATGCGCCCGTCGCGCACCAGACCGCGCAGGATCAGCGTGGACAGCAGGCGCGAATCGATATTCCCGCCACAGACGACCAGCCCCACTTTCTTGCCCCGAAGTTCCCCTGCAAGGTTTTCGATCACAGCCATCCCTGCACCAGCCGCACCCTCGGCGACGATTTTCTCGTGCGACAGCAGATCAAAGACCGCCGCTTCGATCTCGGCTTCGGTGGCGGTTTCGACGCGGTCCACGTATTTCTGGATCACGGCCATATTGGTCGGCGAAGGCTCGCGCACAGCAATCCCTTCGGCCAGCGTGGCCCCGCCAAAGTTGGTAGCCGCGCCATCGAATTGCGCTTTGACCGCATCGAAATTCGCCGCCTGCGCCCCGATCACCTGCACGGATGGTTTCACCGATTTCGCGGCAACGGCCATGCCCGCAATCAGGCCGCCCCCGCCAATGGGGACCACGATGCAATCCAGATCAGGTTGC
>JBFEQR010000076.1:0-8134 GCA_041549425.1 Yoonia sp.
TTGAACACGGCGCTGGGCGCGCTGGGTTTTCCGCCGATCTCTATTTTCGGCATGCAGGGCGTGCTTTTGGCGCATGTGTTTTTCAATCTGCCCTTGGCGATCCGGTTCATCCTGCAAGGCTGGCTGTCGATCCCGGCAGAGCGGTTCCGCCTTGCCGCCAGCCTGAACGCGCCTGTCGGGCGGCTGCTTGAGTGGCCCATGCTGCGCGCCACCGTGCCAAACACGTTTCTGGTGATTTTCCTGATCTGCCTGACCAGTTTTGCTGTTGCCCTGACCATGGGCGGTGGCCCGCGCGCAACGACGGTCGAGTTGGCGATCTATCAGGCGGTGCGGTTTGATTTCGATCTTGGCAAGGCGGCCCTGTTGGCCTGTATCCAGTTTGCCTTGTGCATCGGCGCCGCCATTCTTGCCCTGCGCGTCACCGGTGGTGATGTGACGGGCGCGGGAATGGACAGGGTTGTGCAGCGCTGGGATGTTGCCCGCAAGGGTGTCGATTACGCGTGGATTGCGGGGGCTGCGTTGTTCCTGCTGGTCCCGCTGGGCATGGTTGTTCTGCGCGGTCTTCCGGGGCTGTGGGATATGCCTGCGACGATCTGGGCTGCGGCCATGCGGTCGGTCACTGTGGCCGTTGGATCGGCGTTTCTATGTGTCAGCATGGCCTTGGCGCTGGCCATCCGTGGCGGATTTCTGATTTCGGTGATCGGGGTCATGCCGCTGGCGGCGTCGGGGCTGGTTGTGGGCACAGGGGCGTTCCTGATCGTGTTTCCCTTTGTCCGCCCTGCCGATGTTGCGCTTGTGGTCACGATGCTGGTCAATGCGACACTGGCGCTGCCTTTCGCGCTGCGTTCCATCGCGCCAGCGGCGGCGCAGATCAGGGCCGATTACGGGCGCCTTGGGTCGTCATTGGGCATGACGGGCTGGGCGTGGCTCCGGCTGGTGGTGTTGCCACGTATGCGCAAGCCTTTGGGCTTTGCCATGGGTCTTGCGGCGGCGTTGTCGATGGGTGATCTGGGGGTCATCGCCCTGTTTGCCGGTCGCGCCGAAGAGACCCTACCCTTGGCCATGTACCGGCTGATGGGGGCGTATCGTATGGGAACAGCCGCCAGTGCCGCGCTTTTGTTGCTGGCGCTCAGCTTTCTTCTATTCTGGATTTGCGACTATGGGGGGCGCTCTGATGCTGAAGTTTGAGAATGTGGAACTGACGCAGGATGCGTTTTCCCTGTCGGCCGATGTGCAGTTTCCGGATCAGGCGGTCATTGCCCTGATCGGGCCGTCGGGGGCGGGCAAATCGACACTGCTGTCGGGTATTGCGGGTTTTCTAGCGCCGAAACAGGGGCGCATCACGTGGGCTGGGTCCGATCTTGGCGGTGTTGCGCCGGGTGCCCGACCTGTCAGTATGCTGTTTCAGGACAACAACCTGTTTCCCCATTTGACGGCCTTCCAGAATGTCGGGTTGGGCCTGCGCCCCGATCTGCGCCTGTCCGTAGATGACAAAGCTGCCTGCGAGGCCGCATTGCATCAGGTCGGGCTGGACGGTTACGCGGACCGCAAGCCCGGTGCGCTGTCGGGGGGGCAACAAAGCCGCGTTGCCTTGGCGCGGGTGCTGGTGGCGGATCGGCCCTTGGTCTTGTTGGATGAACCTTTTGCCGCATTGGGTCCTGCCCTGAAGGACGAGATGCTTGATCTGGTCAAGGCCAAGCTGCGCGGGGCGGGAAAAACCGTTGTCATGGTCACCCATGATCCGGCCGATGCGCGCAGGATCGCGGATTTTGCGGCATTGGTCGCGGGTGGGCGCGTTGCTGCGCCTGTTCCGACGCAGGTATTGCTGGACAATCCACCGCCAGAGCTGGCGGCCTATCTGGGGTAGGGTAAATCGTGATCCAGCTTACGAAAAAGGCCCGCTGTTTCCAGCGGGCCTTTTTGTTTCTGTATGATCGCTCAGATCAGTCTTTTTTCTTGTGTGGTGCCCACAGACGCTTGTTCGTCAGGTACAGCAGCACCGACAGAACCGTCAGGAACAACACGCCGGTCAGACCGGCCTGCTTGCGTGCAACCAGCTTTGGTTCGGCTGTCCACATCAGGAATGCAGCAACGTCTTGCGAAATCGATTCGAGGTCTGCCGAATGGCCGTCAGCGAATTCGATGTCATCCCCCCAAAGCGGCTGTGACATCGCGATCCATGAACCGGGCACTTTGTGCTTGCCGTGATCGTCCTTGCAGCTTTCGGGAAAACCGCCCGCTGCGAATGCTACGTTGTAGAAACCGTCCATCGGCTCACCTTCCAGTGCGCACTCGGGTTCCTCGTGGTAGCCTGTCAGCAGCGATGCGATGTATTCCGCGCCGCCCATGCCGTTGACGAACTGGCTGATGCCAGTGCCGTAGGGTCCGTGGAAGCCAGCGCGCGCCTTGGCCATCAGGCTAAGGTCAGGGGCGTTGGACAGGCTGGATGCCGGAAAGTGGTCGGCAGGTGTCGCAGGGCGGAAGTCGCCTTCGCCGTCAAACAGGGCCTGATCGAAAACTTCGTAGAACTCTGCATAGGCGCGCATCTGGTCCTCGGGAAGCCCGGGGCCACCTTCGTCTGCCAGATTGCGGAACGCGACCAGTTCAAGCCCGTGACAGGCTGCACAGATCTCAGTGTAGACCTGCAGGCCACGCTGAAGCTGCATCTGGTCGTAGCTGCCGAACGGACCTTCAAACGGGAAGGCATAATCCGTGATCTCGGTTTCGAGTTCGGCAGCCATTGCCTGCCCTGTTGTCAGGGCAAGCGCTGTCGCAGCGGTGAGTGTGAATTTGCGGAACATGTCTTTGTCCTTTCTCACTCGGCCGGGCTGGCGACGGGTTTGGACCCTTCACCTTGCGGCGCGTAGTGCGCGTTGAAGTCTTCTTCGATGGTGGCTGGTGGTGTGTTTGGCTTCTCGATCACGCCAAGCAGCGGCAGGATGACAAGGAAGTAAGCAAACCAGTAGGTCGCACCGATCAAGGCGATGTAGGGGTAGATCCCTTCTGCAGGGCGGGCGCCAACCCACATCAGCAGCATGAAGTTGACCGCAAACAGCCAGAACCACCACTTGAACATCGGACGATACCGGCCCGAACGGACCGAAGATGTGTCCAGCCATGGCGCAAGCGCCATCACGACAATCGCACCGAACATCGCCACAACACCGAAGAATTTCGCGTCGATGATGCCGAATGTCAGCCAGTTCACTGCGATCACCAGCCAGACCTCTTGGTCGAAGGCACGCAGGATGGCGTAGAATGGCAGGAAGTACCATTCAGGCACGATGTGCGAAGGTGTCACCAGCGGGTTGGCCGGAATGTAGTTGTCGGGGTGACCCAGATAGTTCGGCATGAAGCCGACAACAGCCACGAAGACCGCCAGAATAACCGCCAGCGCAAACAGGTCCTTGATCACGAAGTAGGGCCAGAATGGCAGTGTGTCCTTGGCAGCATCCTCTTTGGATGTGCGACGTACTTCAACACCGGTCGGGTTGTTGTTGCCTGTGGTGTGGAACGCCCAGACGTGCACGATTGTCAGACCCAGCAGGATGAAGGGCAACAGATAGTGCAGCGAGAAGAAGCGGTTCAGCGCCGGCTGTGCGATAGAGCCGTTGGGCGTGCCCAGTAGCCAGATCTGGACCGATTCACCGATGAACGGGATCGCGCCGAACAGGCCGGTGATAACAGCGGTACCGTGGAACGACATCTGGCCCCATGGCAGCACGTAACCCATAAAGGCCGTGCCCATCATCAGCACATACATCAGCATGCCGACGATCCATGTCACTTCACGCGGGGATTTGTACGACCCGTAGTAAAGCGAACGGAAGATGTGCGCATAAACAGCAACAAAGAACAGCGACGCGCCGTTCATGTGGAAGTAGCGGATCATATGGCCGCCATTCACGTTGCGCATGATATGCTCGACCGAGTTAAAGGCCATGTCGACGTGCGGCACATAGTGCATCACCAGAACGATGCCGGTGACGATCTGCAGCACGAGTGTGAAAACAAGAACGATACCCCAGATCCACATCCAGTTCAGGTTCTTGGGTGTGGGCAACATCAGGGTGTCATAGATCAAACCGACGATTGGCAGGCGCTTGTGCAGCCATTTTTCGCCGTTTGAATTGGGTTCGTAATGGTCGTGGGGAATTCCGCTCATGGGTCTCTCTCCTTAACCGAGTTGAATTGTTGTTTCGTCCACGAAGGACGCGACAGGTACAGGCAGGTTGCGCGGCGCAGGGCCTTTGCGGATCCGGCCGGATGTATCGTAGTGAGAGCCATGGCAGGGGCAGAACCAGCCGCCAAAGTCGCCCGCGTCACCCAATGGCACGCAGCCAAGGTGTGTGCACACACCCATTTGCACCAGCCAGACGCCATCTTCGGTCAGGGCGCGGTTTTCGTCGGTCGCAGGGGCAACGCCGGTGTTGGCGTTGTTTGCATCCGCATCCGGCAGGCTGTCGACGTCGACAGCACGCGCTTCGGCGATTTCTTCTTCGGTACGGGCCCGGATAAAGACGGGCTTGCCCTGCCAAAGCACTGTAATCTGCGTGCCGGGATCGACTGCGCTGACATCAACGCGGATCGAGGCAAGCGCCAGAACATCGGCGGAAGGGTTCATCTGGTTTACCAGTGGCCAGACCGCTGCACCTGATACTACAACACCGGCACCGGCCGTTGCATAGTAAAGGAAGTCGCGGCGTGTGCCCTGATGATCATCTGCATGTGACACTGGATGCATCTCCGATTCTTATAATGGGCGTAGGTGCCCGCACGAAAAAACAGACCGATGCGCGCACCGACCAATTTGGCCGCTGTTTAGCCATCAAAACCAACGACGTCCAGCGGACAATCGGGCGCAGGGCCAACAGGTGCAGCAAATAGAGCGCAATTAACAAGACTTCTTTAATCCGCGTCCGGACAACCGTCGACGCGCAATCCGTCGCCCGGAATTGTTTTCATCTTCGCCCGGTCCCTGTCCGATGCGGGATTTTCGCCGGTCAAAACGCCGGATCGGCGGAAATCCCCCACCGAGCGGCGCAAAATGTGGCGCATTTGTGACTCTTGGTCCCGCACTGATTAACGCTGGCTTAATGATTGCGGCGCAAGAATGTAGTGTCTCTTAACTCACCTCCACCATGTCCTTCCGGGATGGACTTCAATGATACGCGCGCGTGCTTTCTGCATTGCTATACTGGCTGCTCCGACGGCTGCTTTGGCTCAGGTCGAGCTGAGCTTTTATACCGGTGCGCAGTCTGCGGCGTCTTCTGACGTATCGATTCGCGATCCGTTAATCGGTGTCGATGCCTTTGTGTTGGAGTGGGACGGCCGTTCGTTCGAGGCGCCGGTCTACTACGGGATGCGCGCAACGAAGTGGCGTTCGGCCACCTTCGGGTTCGGTCTGGATTTTGCGCATAACAAGGTCTACGCGACGGATGCGACCTTGCCTGCCGATTATGACCAGCTTGAATTGACCGACGGGTTGAACACACTGACGGTCAATGCCTACCGGCGGTGGGAGGCCATGGGCGGGATTGCCCCCTATGTGGGTGGTGGTGTCGGCGTTGCCGTGCCGCATGTGGAAGTCACGAACAATGATTCGCAAACCTCCGGCTATCAGCTGACGGGCCCTGCCGCGACATGGATGGCAGGCGCGAGCATGCCGCTGAATGACCAATGGTCGGTTTTCGGGGAATACAAAGGCACCTTTTCCGCCAATAAGGCCAATCTGGATAGTGGCGGCACGCTTGAAACCGACGTTGTGACAACGGCACTGAACGTCGGTGTCAGTTTCAATTTCTGAAGCGGCCCTAGGCGGGGGCTGTGGCGACCATGCTGTCGCGGGCAGCAAATTCCGCATGCCATGCGGCCAGAGCCGCGTTTTCAGTGCGCCAGCCCCGCGCATCATGGCGCAGGTCGATATATGACAAGGCGCAAGCCATGCCGATCTGCCCGATGTTCAGCGGCCCTGTCAGGTGGCTCATCCAGCGGCTGTTGACGGCGGCAATGCCGCGCGCGGCTTTGGCCCACTGTGCCTCGATCCAGTCTTGCGATTGTTCGTCTTCCGGACGCAGGCGTTTTTCATAGGCCATTGATACCGCGGCATCCATGATGGCATCCGCCGTGGCCTCAAGCGTCAGAATTTCCCAAATCCGGCTTTGCGGATAAAGGTTCGCCCCAGCAAGGTCGTCCAGAAAGCGGGTGATCACGCGGCTGTCGTAGATCACGGGCCCGTCGGGGCGCAGCAATGCGGGGATTTTGCCAATCGGATTGGCGGCGATGACCTCTGGCGCGGAATTCAGGGGCGTTGTGCTGACGACGACCTCTTCCACGCGGTCCATCAAATCCGCCTCGCGCAGCAAGACGCGGGCCTTGCGCACGAAAGGGGACGCGGGTGAGATAAGCAATTGCATGGCGGACATCCTTTTGGCGGGTTTACGGGAACAAGACCTGATCCTGTCCGCTTTGCCAAGGCGGGTATTTTGTCATCACGCCGCGGAACCGGTCAGAGGCAAGAAAGGCATCCAGCCAGACTGTCAGCGGCCCAAGACCCTGCGCATCGAACCACCCGCGGTCTGTGTTGGCGAACTGGCGCACGAAGGGCAGGATCGCCATATCCGCAAGGGTGCGTTCCGGTCCCATCAGAAAGGCCGTTTGGGCCAACCTGTCATTCAGGTCGCGCAAGAACACCAAAGCTTTGGCCCGTTCTTCTGCCTCGTTCCGGTCGGGAAAGCGCACGGCGTATTTGGTGAAATCCAGCGCCTGTTTGAATGGTCCGTCGCACCTGTCGATCAGGGCATGGCCGTCGTCGGGCATATCCAGCCAGTTTTCGGGATCATTGCGCCCCAGCGCCCAAAGCATCACGTCGCGGCTTTCTTCGATCACGGTGTCGCCGTCCTGAACTACCGGCACGGTGCCCTTGGGGGAGGCGGTCAGAAACGGGGCAGGTTTGTCTTTGAGCAGGATTTCCCGCAGGATCACCTGTTGCCCGCTGGATGCGATCGCAAGGCGCGCGCGCATGGCGTAGGGGCAGCGCCTGAATGTCCAAAGGATGGGAAGTGTGGCCACGGTCGGGTGCCTCCGGCGGGGATATTTTTTACTCGGAAGAAGTCAGGCCGTCAGTTGCTGGCCGGCAAACCCTGTGATTTTGGCCGTGACGATCCGGCTTTCGGGCTGGTCGGTTTCGAAGACGACTTCGGTGAATTGCTCGGTCCGGCCCATGCGGGGGCTTTCCATCAGGATGTGGTGTGTTTTGCCGTGTTGCGCAGCAAGGTGGGCGTTGACCTGTGCCTCGCCCGCTGCGCGCAGCCGCGCGGCCCGTTCCTTGATCAGTTTGCCGTTCACAGCGGGCATTTTTGCCGCTGGCGTACCCTGGCGGGCCGAAAAGGGAAAGACGTGCAGCCACGTCAGGTCACAGTCCTGCACCAGCGCCAGCGAATTGGCGAACATGGCCTCCGTTTCCGTGGGAAAGCCTGCGATGATATCCGCCCCGAAGGTCATATCTGGCCGCAGCCTGCGCGCTTCTTCGCAGAAGCGGATCGCGTCATCGCGCAAGTGCCGCCGTTTCATCCGTTTCAGGATCATGTCATCGCCATGCTGCAAAGACAGGTGCAAATGCGGCATCAGCCGCGGTTCCGTGGCGATGGCGCACAGCAGGTTTTCATCAACCTCGATACTGTCGATCGAGCTGATCCGAAGCCGCCGCAGGTCCGGCACCAGTTTCAGGATACGCATCACCAGATCGCCCAGTTTTGGCGTGGCGGGCAGGTCGGCGCCCCAACTGGTCAGATCAACGCCTGTCAGGACAACTTCGTTATAGCCTTTGTCCACCAGCCGCTTGATCTGGTCCACTACGACGCCAGCAGGCACAGAGCGGGAATTGCCGCGCCCGTAGGGAATGATGCAAAAAGTGCAACGATGATCGCAGCCGTTCTGGACCTGAACATAGGCGCGGCTGCGTGTGCCGAAGCCGTCGATAAGGTGCCCTGCGGTTTCAGTGACTGACATGATGTCATCGACTTGCACCGGTTCGGTCTGCCCGATCAGGTCGGGGGCCATGCCGGCCCATGTCGCGGGGTCCATCTTTTCGGTATTGCCGAGGACCACATCCACCTCTGCCATTTGCGCAAAA
>JBFEQR010000077.1:0-8127 GCA_041549425.1 Yoonia sp.
AAGGGCGGTATCTTTGCCGTCTTTCGCAACAGGCATGGATTCGCCGGTCAGCGCGCTTTCGTCAGCATAAAGGGCGGTTTGTTCGACAACCACAGCGTCGGCAGGCACGCGGTCGCCTGCGGCCACGATGATCAGATCATCAGGCACCAGATCACGGGCAGGCACGATCATCTGGCGACCATCGCGGATCACGGTAGCCTGCGGCGACATCATGTTGCGCAGCGCCTGCAGCGCGTTTTCCGCGCGCCATTCCTGCACGAAACCCAAAGCCCCGTTCAGCACGATCACCACGGCAATGGCGATTGTATCAATCCGTTCACCGGCAACAAAGGCGATACCGGCGGCCACGAAAAGGATCAGCACCAGCACATTGGTGAACTGGCGCAGCAGAATGCGCCAAGGCGACGGGCCCGCCACTTTGGGCAGTTCATTCCAGCCGTGTATCTGATGGGCGGCCATGACGTCCGACGCAGTCAGGCCTCTGGTCAGGTGGTTTTTCATACCACAGCAATCGGTCATCTGGCGCGTGATTGCGTTGATACATGTCAATCCGGCCCGCGTTCCCCTTGATAGAATCGCCCCCAAGCACACCGCAGAGGGAGCAATGAAAATGGCCGGAAAAAAAGCGCAAGACACCTCGATCACCGATCAGGCCATCGCCACGGGCGAAGCCATGATGGAGCAGATGGAAGAGGCGGGACTGGGCCCGCTGCGCTGGATGGGCACCCATTGGATCGAAGCCTTGGCCGACATGAACAGCGAAGTGGTCAACTTTGTCGCCGAACGCGTCAGGGAAGACGTCAAAACCCAGCACAAGCTGCTGCACTGCAAGACCGCGACAGAACTGCGCGAGGCGCAACTGGATTTCCTGCAAAAGGCCTATGCCGAATACACCGCAGAGACCGGCAAGCTGATCAAGATGAGCTTGGACATGCTGCCTGTCGGCGGTCCCGCGACCGATGATACACCCCTTTAGGGCTGTGTTGTGACGTAACCAAACAAGGAAAAGGACGAAGACAATGAAAACAACAAGCTGGTTTACCATTCTCGGCGCGGGCAGCATCGTTTTGCTGGGCGCATGCGCCCCCCGACCCACCCCGGTTCCGCAAGTCATCTATGCACAACCCACATTCGACAAACTGGGCAATCCGTCCTGCCGTCCGGGCAATATCCCTGTCGGCGGTGCCTATTCGGCTGATCTGCCGCTGTGTGATGTGATCAGCAGTGGGGCCGTTGCCTCTGCCGCCGCAGACATGGGCGATGACAATGACGGCACCAGTGGCACGACCAGTACCACCACGACCGCCGGTAGCACGGGGACCGTTCCGGACACACCCGAAGACCCAGATGACGGCGACGACACAACGACCGGAAACCAGTACAGGGTCGGAAACGAAAACCAGAGCCGCAATACCGAGCAGTCAGGTGGCAACTAGGGTCTGAACCCTCACGACGGCAAACAGGCGCGCGCTGTGATCTTCACGGCGTGCGCTTTTGTGTGGCCTGACTATTCTGCCTGAAAGACGTCGACGTCGATAAACACCTCGCCCCGAACAAGCTGTTCGATAAACCCGCACGGGTCTTCTTGCTGGTTGAAGTGGACCCACGCCCTGTGGGCAAACACAGTCGGCGCCATATACATGATCAGGGGATTAAGCGTATCGCGCGCCATCAACTCGTCCATGCGCAGGTCTTCTTCAAAGACCGCAAGGGCCGCGTCGTCCAATGACTTCACCTGCATGACATAGGCGATATATTCCAGCGCGCTGACACATTGTTCATAAGGACAAGGCAGCGGATCGGTTGCGGCATGGGCCAGTTCGTGGATGATGATGCTTTGGAAATGGGCGTCAGCACCCAGATAGGAAAGAACGCCCTCGGGTTCACGCCGCGTCTGCAGGGCAGGGGGGGCCAGTACCTCGATCAGGGGTTCATTGCGGTGATAAAGGCCCAGACACCCCGGCTGCAGCGTATCCAGAATGTCGATGCGCAGCGGTTCGGGGATGTCAGGGAGCCCGCAAGCGGCAAACAGGGGGGCAGCCTGTGCGGCGGCCTCGCAGGCCAGTTCGATATGCGCGGCCTCATCCGCCGAAACGGTGATACGGGTCCCTGTGCATTGCCGCGTTTCGGATGATGCAAACGCCGGCAACAGCGCCAGAATGGCGGTTGCTGCTGCAATTCTTGCGGGACGGAGCGGGGTCATATCGCCGGTTGCCTTTCGATGCTTTCACCGAAGCGAACCTAGCAAACCGTTGGCAGCCCCCCTTGAGGATAATCAATCGGACGCACGCGCAGGTTCAAGCCCTGCACTGCGGGCTGCCTCGTATTGCGTCAGGAAAACCTTGCCGGACAGATCATCCAGAAAATGCGCGTGTTCAAGGCGGTCCATCACCGGTCCTTTGACCTCTGACAGATGTAGTTTGATGCCCTGCTCGGCAAGCGTTTCGTTCAGCGCCTCAAGGGTTTCAAGCGCGCTCAGGTCGATTTCGTTGATTGCGCTGCATTGCAGGATCACATGTTCGATCGTCGCGTCCGAAGCCAGCCGCGTCATGATCACGTCTTCCAGAAAACGGGCGTTGGCAAAATAGAGGCTTTCGTCGGGCCGCAAGGTCAGGATACGCGGGTCAGTCAGGACCTTGTGGCGGTGGATATTGCGGAAATGCTCGGTGCCGGGAACCAGTCCGACCTCGGCGATATGGGGGCGTGATGATACGTAAAGATGCACCAGAATGGACAGGATCACCCCGGCAGAGACACCCGCCTCGACCCCTGCGGCAAGGGTGACAAGAATGGTGACCAAGACGGCCATGAAATCGGCGCGCGAATAGATCCAGCTGCGCCGCAGGATGCTGAAGTCAACAAGGCTGAGGACCGCAACAATGATGGTCGCGGCCAGTGTCGCCTTGGGCAAAAAGTAGATCAAAGGGGTCAGCGCCAGCGCCGCAACCGCCAGCCCGACAGCCGTAAACGCCCCCGCCGCCGGTGTCTGCGCACCGGCATCAAAGTTGACGACAGAGCGCGAAAACCCGCCCGTCACAGGGAAACCGCCGGTAAAGGCCGCCCCGATATTGGCGGCCCCCAGACCGATCAGTTCCTGATTGGGATCGACCCTTTGGCGTTTCTTTGCCGCCAGCGTTTGCGCGACCGAAATGGATTCTACAAATCCGATGACCGAGATCAGAAAGGCAGGCAGCAAAAGCTGCTGCAACAATTCCGGCGCAAAAGAAGGCAGGGTGAAAGGCGGCAGGCTTTGGGGCACGGCACCGACGATCTGCACGCCCTTGGCCGCAAGGTCCAGATACCAGACCGCAAATGTGGTTGCGATAACAGCGGCAACCGGTCCGGCCTTGGTCGCCACCTCGGCAAGGGTGGGACCCACGCCGATGGCACGCAGTGCCGGTTTCAGCCCCTTGCGCACCCAGAACAAAAACGCGGTCGCCCCCGCCCCGATGATCAGGGTGGGCAGGTTGACCTCTGGCAGATGCGCCACCAGCGACAGGATCAATTCCAAAAGGTTATGCCCCTCGGCGTCGATGCCGAAGATATGGCGCAACTGGCTGGCCGCGATGATCAGGCCCGATGCGGTGATAAAGCCCGAAATCACCGGATGTGACAGGAAATTGGCCAAAAAGCCCAAACGCAAAAGCCCCAACCCCAGCAACATCACCCCCGACAACCCCGCCAGTGACAAGGCCGCAACCGCATAGCCTGCGGTCCCCTGTTCCACGATGTTGCCCAAGGCTGCCGCCGTCATCAGCGACACCACCGCCACAGGTCCGACGGCCAAAGCGCGACTGGTGCCAAAGACCGTATAAAGCAGGATCGGCACGATCGACGCATAAAGCCCCGCCTCGGGCGGCAAACCGGCCAGCAATGCATAGGCAAGCGATTGCGGGATCAGCATGATCGTCACGATCACCGCCGCGATCATATCGTTGCCAAAGGCGTTGCGGTCATAGGCCCGCGCCCATCTCAGGATCGGCACGTAGTGGCCCAGTTTGGTGTTCATCTGTTCGAACCCTGATCTGCGCTGACCTTTTCAGGCTTCGCCATCCATTCCCGCCCTTTCAGCATCGCTTTCCAATAGATCGGGGGCAAAATCCGTTCCTTCAGCAGCCATGCCAGACGCGACGGTTGCGTGCCATCCACAAGGAACCTTGGCAGGCTGGGCAATATGGTCCCGCCGTAACCGAATTCTGCTAACACAATCTTTCCGCGCTCGACCGTCAGCGGACAAGAGCCATAGCCGTTATATTGTGCAACCGGCGCGCGGCCATTGATATCGGCGATCACGTTTTCGGCGACCACAGGGGCCTGAATGCGCGCCGCTGCGGCTGTTTTCGCGTTGGGTGCGTTCATGACGTCGCCCAGCGACCAGATGTTGTCATAGGTTTTGTGGCGCAGGCTGGATTGGTCCACATCGACCCATCCGGCAGCATCCGCCAAAGGCGACACGCGGATGAAATCGGGTGCAGTCTGCGGCGGGCAGACATGCATCATGTCGAAATCCATTTCGACCCTTTCAACGGGACTGTCAGGTTTCGCCACATCGAACCATGCTTTTTTGGCAGGGCCATCGACCGCCACGAGGTTGTGAAAGAAATTCAGCTGCACGCCATATTTTTCAACGTATTTTTCCAGCGCTGGCACGTAATCCTTGACCCCGAACAAAACCCCGCCTGCGTTGTTGAACCGGATGTCGATATCCTTGAGCACACCCCGCCGGAACCACGCGTCCGCCGACAGATACATCGCCTTTTGCGGCGCACCGGCACATTTGATCGGCATAGGCGGCTGGGTAAAGATCGCGCGGCCCTCGATCATGCCCTTGACCAGTTCCCATGTGTAGGGTGCCAGATCGTAGCGGTAATTCGAGGTCACACCGTTCTTGCCCAGTGTCTCGACCAGACCTGCGACCTTGTTCCAGTCCAGCTTCAGCCCCGGACAGACGATCAGGCGCGCGTATTTGACCACGCGGCAACCATCCAGAATGACGGCGTCATTCTGCGGTTCAAAGGCGGCCACCGCAGATTTCAGCCAATGCACGTCCTTGGGGATCAGGCTGGCCATGGTGCGCACGGTGTCGTCGGCATCGAAAATGCCACCGCCCACCATCGTCCAGCCCGGTTGGTAATAGTGGACGTCGGCAGGGTCGATGATCGCGATCTCCAGATCCTGCTTACGGGTCCTGAGGCTGGCCGCAACGGCAATACCCGCCGCCCCGCCACCGACGATCACGACGTCAAAAAACGCGTCACCCACATCTGTGGGCGTCTTGCCGCCATTGGCGATACGGCGCACAACACCGGCCATGTCGAAACCGGCCGCCTTGGTCTTTCCCAAGATATCGGCCACGCCCAGACGGCTGGCCTGCGACAGCGACCACAGCGTGGCCGAGCGCGTGCCAGTCCGGCAATAGGTCAGCACCGGACCGGGCAATTCTGTCATCAGTCTGGCGAAATCATCGGCGTCCTCGTCACGGACCTTGCCTGCGACAATGGGCTGGTAGACCATGTCGATCCCCAGTCTGGCCGCAGCTTCCGCGATTTCCTGATAGGTCGGCTGATCGGCCCCTTCACCATCGGGGCGATTGCAGATGATCGCACGAAACCCTTTCTGCTTGATCTCGGGCAGGTCCGCGACCGTGATCTGCGGTGTCGCCGAAAGTTGCGAGTCCAGCGCCCTGATATCCATACCCATCCCCTAAAGCACGTTAATCGGCACTTTGAGCATCTCGTTGCCGTCTTTGTCCTTTGGAACCTCGCCCGCGCGCATGTTCACCTGCAGCGACGGGATGATCAGTCTGGGCATATCCAGTGTGGCGTCGCGTTCTGTGCGGAACTTGATGAAATCCGCGCGGGTTTTGCCGCCGCCCACATGGATATTATGGGCCTTTTCGTCGGCCACCGTAGTTTCCCATTTAATGTCGCGGCCATTCGGCGCGTAGTCGTGGCACATGAAAAGGCGCATGTCGTCGGGCAGGGCCAGCACCTTCTGGATACTGTCATAAAGCGTGCCTGCATCCCCGCCCGGAAAATCCGCACGGGCCGATCCGCCATCGGGCATGAACAGGGTATCACCGACAAAACAGGCATCACCAATCACATGCACCATACACGCAGGCGTATGCCCCGGTGTGGCAATGGCAAAGCCCTGCATACCGCCGATCATGTAGGTGTCGCCGTCCTTGAACAGCGCGTCAAACTGCGAGCCGTCGCGCTGGAATTCCGTGCCTTCGTTAAAGACCTTGCCAAAGGTGTCCTGCACCACGGTGATCTTTTCACCCACACCGATCTTGCCGCCCAGTTTGTCCTGAATATAGGGGGCGGCCGACAAATGGTCGGCGTGCACATGGGTTTCGATGATCCAGTCAAGCTTCAGATCGCGGCGCGTGACCTCGGCGATCAGCGCATCGGCGCTGTCATAGGTGAGGCGGCCCGCAGCATAATCAATGTCGAGCACGCTATCGATGATCGCACAATGATCGCCGTCAGGCTCCGAGACGACATAGCTGATGGTGTTCGTGGCGGCGTCAAAAAAGGGCGAAACATGGGGTTTTACTGTCATATCAACAGGATAGGTCATTGCTTGGGGTCCTTTGGTCGGGTTTCGTCTCGAAATTAGCGCAGGTCCGCCGATACCGATTGATCGGCGTCAATTCTGGGCGGCGCAATTGCGGCAGATCATGGCGTAGGGCACGGCATCCAGACGTTCTTGTGAAATATCCTCGCCGCATTTTGCGCAAATGCCGTAGCTGCCGTCGTCAATCCGTTTCAGGGCGTCATTCAGCAGACGCAGTTCCTGCTGGTTGGCCTGCCCCAGACGTTCAAGAACCTCGTCATCCTCCAGATCAATCGCCTGATCCTCAAGATCGGCAGGCAGGGGTTGATCAAGGTCGTCAGATATCTTTTGCACCTGCGCGGTCAGTTCCGCGATACGGGCTTCGATCTGGGCTTTGCGGTCGGCGGTGTTCATGTGGTGTCCCTCTTGATTGGAAATCTGTCGGGACAGTTTGCATCCAAGTCCCCACCGGAACATTGACCTATATCATTGTGTGAACGGGCAGGCGGGCCAATGCTTCGGGCAACCAAAAGTAGGAGGACTGCAAGATGGCCGATGCCACACCCCTTGTTCTGAACTTTGCCGAACTGCGCCGTGGCGATGTTGAAACCGTTGGCGGCAAGAACGCGTCGCTGGGCGAGATGATCCACGCGCTGACGCCCAAGGGCATCCTTGTCCCCCCCGGATTTGCGACAACGGCAGACGCATTCCGCGCCTACCTGACGGCCAATGATCTGGACGCCAGAATTGGCGTCGCACTTGATGCGCTGGCCAGTGGCAAGGCGACCCTGCACGCCACCGGACAGGCAATCCGTGACCTGATCCTTGGCGGCGAATGGCCCGAAGACACGCGCGCCGCCATCGTCGCCGAATACCGCGCCCTGTCCAGAACGGCGGGCGAGACCGATATCCCCGTCGCCGTCCGCTCCAGCGCCACGGCAGAGGACCTGCCCGACGCAAGTTTCGCAGGCCAGCAGGAAACATTTCTCAACGTCATCGGAGAGGACGCAGTGCTGCACGCCTGCCGCAAATGCTATGCCTCGCTGTTCACCGACAGGGCGATTTCCTACCGCCAGATGCAGGGCTTTTCGCATACCCAAGTGGCGCTTTCGGTGGGCGTACAGCAGATGGTGCGCGCCGATACGGGCGGATCGGGGGTGATGTTCTCGATTGATACGGAATCGGGGTTTCCCGATGCCGTGCTGATCAACGCCGCATGGGGTCTGGGCGAAAACGTGGTGCAGGGGGCCGTGGACCCCGACGAATACGAGGTGTTCAAACCGTTTCTGGATGACGAAACCAAAATCCCGATTTTGGAAAAAGGCCTTGGCGCCAAGAAGATCAAGATGATCCACGATCGCGACGGCACCCCGCGCAATGTGCCGACCTCCAAAGCCGAACAGGCCGCCTTTGTCCTGAATGACGCCGAAATCCTGACGCTGGCGCGGCAGGCCAAGGTGATCGAGGACCACTACGGCTGTCCGATGGACATGGAATGGGCGCGCGACGGCAAGACCGGCACGCTTTATATCGTGCAGGCGCGGCCCGAAACGGTGCAGTCGCGGG
>JBFEQR010000078.1:0-8030 GCA_041549425.1 Yoonia sp.
GAGCTTTTCTCGCTTGGTGCCGGAGGTCACTGATGTTGCGTCTGTTCATTTTGTGCATGATGTTGGCTATGCCCGCAAAAGCCGAAGAAATCGTACTGGGCCTAAGCCGCGATCAGGTTTCGATCACAGCCACCTTTGAAGGCTCCGAAATCCTGATCTTCGGCGCGATCAAGCGCGATGTGGGCCAGCGTCTCGAAGGCGACCTTGGCGTGATCGTGACAGTGGCAGGCCCCGACCGCCCTGTGACCGTGCGCAAGAAAGACCGCCGTCTTGGCATCTGGGTGAACACAGAAGCCGTTGATGTGGATGTCGCCCCGACCTTCTATGCCGTGGCCACAAACCGCCCGCTTGAAGAAATCCTGACATTCACCGAAGACCTGAACACCCGCATCAGCACAGAGCGTGCAATCCGTTCGGTCGGCGCCACAATCGAGAACGCCGAAAGCTTTACCGACGCGTTGATCCGTATCCGTGAGGGCCAAGGCCTTTACCAGACCCTGCCCACAGGCGTGCAGGTCGAAGAAGAGACACTGTTCCGCACCCTGATCCCGCTTCCTGCCAACCTGACCGAAGGCGACTACAAGGCCGAGATTTACCTGACCCGCGGCAAACAGATCGTTGATCTTTATGCGACGACGATCCCTGTCAAAAAGGTCGGGCTCGAGCGTTGGCTCTACAACCTCGCCCATGACAACGCCTTGCTTTACGGCTTGATGTCACTGGCCATCGCGATTGCTGCGGGCTGGGGTGCGTCGGCGATCTTTACGGTGCTGCGCCGCTAGCCGCGCCCGATATGGGGCATCTTGGTCGCCATCACCATCATTGACTGCACATTTGCCTCTGGCGGCAGGCTGGCCATGTGGAACACGGATCGCGCCACATCCGACACCGCCATGCTGGGCAACGGATCAAGCCCCTCTGCCGCGCGTTTCTTTTCAAGGTTCAGCACCAGATCGGTGCGCGCGTTGCCGATATCAATCTGGCCACAGGCAATATCAAAAGCCCGCCCATCCAGCGACAACGTCTTGGTCAGCCCACTGACACCATGTTTGGTGGTGGTGTAGCAGATCGACCCCTCGCGCGGCGTATAGGCTGAAATCGATCCGTTATTGATGATGCGCCCGCCCTGCGGCGTCTGGTGGCGCATCTGGCGAAAGGCGGCGCGGGCGCACAGGAACATGCCGGTCAGATTGACATCGACAACCTGTTGCCAGTCCGCCAATGCGATTTCGTCAATGGTCGTCTGGGGCCCGAACATGCCCGCGTTGTTGAACAGCACATCAAGATGTCCAAAGCTGGCAAAGGCGGCATCAACCGCGCCCTCGTCCGTCACATCACAAGCCAGAGGCACGGCGTTCTTATGCGCAATTTCGGCCAAGGCATCGGCACGGCGGGCAATCAGCCCGACACGCCAGCCATTTTCCAGAAAATGGATCGCCGTTTCGCGTCCGATCCCGCTGCTTGCACCTGTGATGATGATTGATTTCATTGTTCTTCACTCTTCAGTTCTAACGGGGCCGCAGCGACCTCCAGATCATCGACGCGCAATTGCCCCTGCGGGCGCGCCAACCGGTTGCGCACGACCCAGCGCAACTGTGTCTCTGCCCGCGTGATCGCCACATAGGCCAGACGTTTCCACAGCGGTTGACCCGCTTCAACCCGCCCCATGCGCGAGGCGGCATAGATATCAGGGGCAAAGACCTGCACCGTATCCCATTGCGACCCTTGCGCCTTGTGGATCGTCACAGCCGCACCGTGCAGAAAGGTGGCACCCATCCGCGCGGCAAAGGGGATAAAAGGTTCCTCGTCCCCTTCCTGTTCGATCTTGACGATACTGGCGGCACTGACCTGCGGGTCCTCTGCGCCCATGACGTGCAGTCGCGAAAACCCCGGTTTGCGTCCTGGTCCCAGATAGATGACCTGCGCGCCCTTGATCAGGCCGCGCGCCTCAAGGTCGAGCCGTTTCTTGCGGTGCTTCAGGGGCAGTTCGATCCCGTCGCAGATCAACGGCTCCCCCGCCAGCAGTTCATCGGGCGGCGCACCAAAGGCCGCGCGAAAGGCGTGGATCAACCGGATGCGGGTGGCATTGCGCCACACCAGACAGGGAGAGCGGGCCATCAGATCCGCCTCGACCCGCTGGGCCATCACGACACGTTCGTCACGCGCGGCGGCCTCTTCGATCATGCGTTCGAATGCGTAGAAATCAAGCTGCGGATCGGCCAGCGCATGGGCCAAATCAAGGATCGGGTTGCCCGCATCCTGCCGGTGAATGCGGTTCAGGGTCAGGACACGTGGGGCGGGTAGCGTTTCAAACACCATCCCCCCGCTGGATTGCACAGGCGGCAACTGTGCGGGATCACCAAACAGCAGCAGGGTCGGGAAAATCTCTTGCAGGTCTTCGAACTGCTTTTCATCCAGCATCGAACTTTCATCGACAAAACCGATATCCAAAGGCTCTTCGCGGCGTTTCCAGCCGGTGATGAAATCACTGCCGCGCAGACCCGCAGCCGCCAATGCGGCGGGGATCGACTTGTTGATCTGGTAGGATGCAAATGCGCGGTCCAGCGCGATATCGGTCAGGCCCTCAATCTCGGGTTTGTCGCCCTGTCCGGCCAGCCATTCGGCCACTTTTTCATACTCGGGATCGTAGACGGGTGTGTAAAGAATCCGGTGGATCGTCGTCGCAGGCACCCCGCGATTGCGCAAAACGCTAGCCGCCTTGTTGGTCGGCGCAAGGATCGCCAGCGTGCGTCTGTCCTTGCGCTTGCGCCCTTCCCAGTCACCGGAAATGACATCGACACCCGCATCTTCCAGCGCGTGATAAAGCCGCGCCAGCAACATCGTCTTGCCCGACCCCGCCTTACCGATCACAGCCATCACCGAGGTGCTGTCGGACTTGGGCGGTTGCAGCAGACTGTCATCCAGATCGACGCCGGATTGGCGCAACGCCACAGCGATATTGTCCCAAGCTTCGGCCTGGTCGTCGGAAAAGGTAATCGTGGGCGCATTCATAGCGGGACTGTATCCGCACCCATGCTGCGCCGCCAGCGCAATTGGGTCCCGACAGCGCGGTTAGTCTGCCCGATGCGGGTCAGTTTGCGCAGGACGTTCACCCTGCCAGTTGGCCGGACGCCTGCGCAGGTTGCTGACCTCTGCTGCGGCGACAAGCATGGCCTCATCGAGTTGCGCGCACAAAAGTGGCATCTCGTTGCGTCGTGCAAAAGCACGCACATCCCCCAAAACGTCGATGATCCAGTCATTTCCCATGAGGAACCGTCGCTGGGAAACATTAATAAGCCCTTAACATGCAAGGACTGTTACAGCAGCGTGATCGCATCAAAAAAGGGCGCAGCCGTTGCCGGCCGCGTCCAGCTTGGGAATTTCGTGACCCTAGCGGTTTTGCGCCGCCTCCAGTGTATCCTCAAAAGTGCGCAGTCCCATTTGCGGGGCTTGCACCAGCACGGCCATATTACCCGGCTTGTGTTCATTGCGCAGCATCTTGGTGTGTGCCTCAGGAATGGCGGTCCATTCGAAACACTCGGACATGCACGGGTCCAGACGCTGTTCGCGCATCAGGTTATTGGCTGCACTCGCCTGCTTGAGGTGGGCAAAGTGGCTGCCTTGCAGACGCTTCTGGTGCATCCACATGTAGCGCACGTCAAAGGTGCAGTTGAAACCGGTGGTGCCCGCGCAAATCACGACCATGCCGCCCTTTTTGCACACAAGCGACGAGACAGGGAAGGTCGCCTCACCGGGGTGTTCAAAGACCATGTCGACGTTGACGCCCTTGCCGGTAATCTCCCAGATCGCCTTGCCGAATTTGCGGGCCTCTTTCAGCCATGTGTTATATTCGGGCGTGTTGACCGTGGGCAGTTGCCCCCAGCAGTCAAAGTCATTGCGGTTGATCACACCCTTTGCGCCAAGGGACATGACGAAATCACGCTTGCTTTCGTCACTGATGACGCCAATCGCATTGGCCCCTGCGGTGTTGATCAACTGGATGGCATAGGAGCCCAGACCGCCCGAGGCCCCCCAGACCAGAACGTTCTGGCCAGGCTTCAGATCGTGCGGTTCGTGACCGAACAGCATCCGGTAGGCCGTGGCCAGTGTCAGCGTGTAACACGCGCTTTCTTCCCACGTCAGGTGCTGCGGGCGCGCCATCAACTGTTGGGACTGCACGCAAGTGAACTGCGCGAATGAGCCGTCAGGTGTCTCATAACCCCAAATCCGCTGGCTTTCGGAAAACATCGGGTCACCGCCGTTGCATTCCTCGTCGTCGCCGTCGTCCTGATTGCAGTGAATCACGACTTCGTCGCCCACTTTCCAGCGCTTGACCTTGTCACCCACGGCCCAGACGATGCCCGCGGCATCGGAACCGGCGATGTGATATTCCGCCTTATGGACGTCAAACGGGCTGATCGGCTTGCCAAGTCCGGCCCAGACCCCGTTGTAGTTCACACCAGCCGCCATGACGAGGACAAGAACCTCATGGCTGTCAGGCTTGGGGCAGGCCACGACTTCTTGCTGGAATGCCTTGTCCGGCTCACCGTGGCGTTCGCGGCGGATGGTCCACGCGTGCATTTCCGCTGGGACGTGACCCAAAGGGGGCATTTCGCCAACTTCATAGAGGTCCTTTTGGGGGGCTGTATACGTCGCCGCATGTGCAGTCTGGTCGAGGGCCATCTCAGTCTCCATCACTCTAAAGTCCATGTTTGTGCCGCACCGCAGAATCGATGCGTTCGAAAATTAAATACGCGATGGCAAAGTAACTTTGCAACCCATTTTGGCAAAGTTTTGTAATTTAATTACTCTGCAACCGCAGAAATTTCGGCTGGATTTGCTGCAGCTGCATCAAAATGATGCGCAATCGTGTTGGCATAGAAGGTCAAAACGGCCTTGCCGTCCTCTGTCACGCACACACCTTCGCTTGTCTCGGCGATCAGGTCGCGGGCTTTCAGGCGGCTTAAGGCGTCCTGCACAATCGCCGCGGGCGCGCGCCGCGGGCAGGGCAAATGCCTTTCTGTCAGAAACGCAACAGAGCGCCCGACAGCCGTTTCAAGATCCGCCACGCTGATCGGTGCAGCCGCCAGAATATGGCGCGCCACCAAGGGGACGCCCAGCACGGGCGTGACATTGGCAATACGTTGCATCAACTCTGTCGCGATCGCCGCGGTCAGGTCGCCGTCATCTTCCACGTGATATTTCGACAATTCCAGCGGCTCGCCAAAACTGACCGACGCGACACCAAAGCCCCGAAAACGGCCTGTGATGCGCAGTCCGATATGGCGCGCGACGCGGCGCAGAATCGTCGTCATCTTGGGCTTGAAGCGGCGCGTGCCGGACTGGTCGGCCTTGATCAGGATCATGTCTTCCAGCACGCGGTCGTAATTGATGGCGACCGGTACAAAGATGACTTCACGGACGTCGGGGTTAAAGTCTTCGACGATATAGTTCAAAAGCCCCATGCGTGGCGGGGCAAGCAAACCGTTCAGGCTTAGCCCGCCTTCGGGGAAAACCGCTTGACTGACACCGCCACGGGTTGCCATCTGCACATAGCGCGCAAGCACCTTGCGATATAGCAACCCCCGCGATTTGCGCCGGATAAAGAACGCGCCCATCGCCCGAATGATCGTCGACAGTGGCCAGACCCGCGCCCATTCCCCCACCGCATAAGACAGCGCACCCGCGTTGGCTGCCAGATAGGTGACCAGCACATAGTCCATATTGCTGCGGTGGTTGATCACAAAGATCACAGTCGCGTCCGGATCAATTGCCGTCAGCCGCTTGCGATCGAACGTTCCCAGCTTGATCCGGTAAAGCGACTTCGACAACCAGCGGGCAAGGCGGATGCCGATACTGAAATAGGCGGTGGCCGAAAACGACGGCACGATCTCGCGGGCATAGCGACGGGCCTTTTCAAAGGCCACGTTCTCGGGGATGCCTTCCTTGCGGGCATGTTCGACAATGGCCTGCGTGACCTCGGGGTCGTAAATCAGGCGCTGGATCATGTCATAGCGCCGCGCCAGCTTGAAAGGCTCGATCGGGCGTTGCAGGCGTTTGTTCAGTTTGCTGATGACACGTTCCGCCCGTTTACGGAAAAACCAGCGCACAGACGGGAACAGGAAGTGCGACGCAAAAGTCACCCCCGCGAACAAGACAATCAAGATGAACGCCCAAAGCGGCATTGAAACGGTTTGCGTCATAAACCGAAGGTGACAGGGAACACAGCGAAGGTAAATCCCGTCATGCCGCAACGCAGCGAATTGACAGCAGCATAAAATGTCCGATAAATAGCCCAAAGCGTAATTTAATTGCGCAAACTGATTCAGGAGAGCCGCAGATGTCGCAACCGCAGAAAGATCGCCCTTGGCTGTTTCGGACCTATGCAGGGCACTCTACCGCGAAAGCGTCCAACGCGCTTTACCGTGGCAACCTTGCCAAAGGGCAGACAGGTCTTTCGGTGGCCTTCGATCTGCCCACGCAGACCGGCTATGACAGCGACCACGTGCTGGCCAAAGGCGAGGTCGGCAAGGTCGGTGTGCCGGTCAGCCATCTGGGCGACATGCGCGCGCTGTTTGACGATATCCCGCTGGACCAGATGAACACCTCCATGACGATCAACGCGACGGCCCCGTGGCTGTTGTCGCTCTATATCGCCGTGGCCGAGGAACAGGGCGCTGACATCAGCAAGCTGCAAGGCACGGTCCAGAACGATATTATCAAGGAATACCTGTCGCGCGGGACCTACATCTGCCCGCCGGAACCATCGCTGCGCATGATCACCGATGTGGCCGCCTATACTCGCGAACATCTCCCCAAAAGGAACCCGAAGAACGACTGTTCCTATCACCTGCAAGAGGCAGGCGCGACACCCGAGGAAGAACTGGCCTTTGCACTGGCAACCGCGACCGCCGTGCTGGACGATCTGAAGGGCAAGGTGCCGGCCGAACACTTCCCCGCCATGGTCGGGCGCATTTCGTTCTTTGTGAACGCGGGCATCCGTTTCGTGACCGAACTGTGCAAGATGCGGGCCTTTGTTGAACTCTGGGACGAAATCTGCGCCACCCGCTACGGTGTCGAAGACGCCAAATACCGCCGTTTCCGCTATGGCGTGCAGGTCAACTCGCTCGGCCTGACCGAGCAACAGCCGGAAAACAACGTCTACCGTATCCTGCTGGAAACGCTGGCGGTGACACTGTCGAAAAATGCCCGCGCCCGCGCGGTGCAACTGCCCGCATGGAACGAAGCACTGGGCCTGCCGCGCCCTTGGGATCAGCAATGGTCGCTGCGGATGCAACAGATTCTGGCCTATGAAACGGACCTGCTCGAATTCGACGACCTTTTCGACGGCAACCCCGCGATTGAACGCAAGGTCGAGGCGCTCAAGGAAGGGGCGCGCGCCGAACTGGCGCAGATCGACGGCATGGGCGGGGCTGTCGGGGCCATCGGCTATATGAAATCGCGGCTGGTCGAAAGCAACGCGGCCCGCATCGCGGGTATCGAAAAGGGCGACACGACTGTCGTCGGTGTGAACAAATGGCAGGCGGGCGAACCATCACCCCTGACCGCTGGCGAAGACGCGATCATGGTCGCCGATCCCGAGGCCGAGGCCGACCAGCTGCGCCGCCTGAACGCGTGGAAGGCCGACCGCGATGCCGCAGCGGTGAAAGACGCGCTCGCCGATCTGCGCGCCGCGGCCAAGGACGGCAGCAACATCATGCCGCCTTCGATCGCCTGCGCGCGCGCTGGCGTGACAACAGGCGAATGGGCGGACGTGATCCGCAGTGTCTTTGGCCAATACCGCGCGCCCACCGGCGTGAGCGCCAACCCCTCCAACCGGACCGAGGGGCTGGATGACCTCCGCGAACAGGTCGATCTGGTCAGCACTGCGCTTGGTCGTCGCCTTAAGTTTCTTGTGGGCAAGCCAGGTCTTGATGGTCACTCCAACGGTGCCGAACAGATCGCGGCACGCGCGCGCGACTGCGGGATGGAGATCGACTATGAAGGTATCCGCCTGACCCCCGAAGAAA
>JBFEQR010000079.1:0-8001 GCA_041549425.1 Yoonia sp.
TCAAGCAGCCCTGCGGACTGCAGCCTTGCCCTCGATCACGCCCATCACATCGGCTTCCTTCATGATTAGAAGCTCCTCGCCGTCGATCTTGACCTCTGTGCCGGACCATTTGCCGAACAAGACCTTGTCCCCGGCTTTGACGGACATTGCGATCAATTCGCCGCTGTCCTTGCGGGCACCTTCGCCAACACTGACGATTTCGCCTTCGGCTGGTTTTTCTTTGGCGTTGTCAGGAATGATCAAACCGCCTGCTGTCTTTTCGTCGCCTTCAATACGACGGACCAATACGCGGTCGTGAAGTGGTGTAAATGCCATTTCAGAACTTCTCCAGTTCGTGTTTCTCCCATGTTAGCACTCACCAGTGGCGAGTGATAACGTAGCGTAGGTAAGGACCACGCGAGGGCGAGTCAACAGTCCCAAACCAGCAAATTTGAGATTTCTGATCTTGTGGCGGGTGTGACCTTTTGGTGTCTGGTCGCAAAAGCGGTGCTACGGGACTATCTAAGTGCACGGGTGCGCTGGATGCTGCGCGTCTCTTATCAAAGGAAGCGACACAATGGCAGGCAAGCAACCCAACAAGAAACTGATGGATAGCGGCTTTTCAAGCTGGACAGCAGGGCAGCTGCCCGACCTTTCGGGCAAGCGCTACATCATCACCGGTGGTAATTCGGGGATCGGGCTGGAAGCGGCCAGAATGTTGGGGCAGGCGGGTGGCGATGTCGTTCTGGCCTGCAGATCGCGCGACAAAGCCGACAGCGCGGCACAGCAGTTGCGCCCGCTTGTGACCGGTCAGGTGGATGTTGTGGAACTGAACCTTGGCGATTTGTCCTCGGTCCGTGCCGCAGCCGAGGTGGTCCGCGCAAACCATGGTCCGATTGACGCGTTGATCAACAACGCAGGCGTCATGCAAACGCCAAAGCAGCAAACAGCAGACGGATTTGAAATGCAGTTTGGCACAAATCACTTGGGCCATTTCCTGTGGACCGGCCTGCTGATCGATCTGGTCGAGGCAGCACAGGGGCGCGTCGTGACCGTGTCGAGCATTGCGCATTTGAACGGGAAGATAGATTTCGATGATCTGATGGGCGACAAAAACTATTCACCCACGCGGGCCTATCTGCAAAGCAAAGGTGCAAATCTGATGTTCGCGCTTGATCTGGACCGCAGATTGCAGGCCGCCGGAAAAGACGCCATCAGCATCGGCTGCCACCCGGGGTATTCGAACACCAATCTGCAAAGCACAGGCCCGACCGGAATTTTCAGCGCACTTTACAAAGTGCTGAACCCGTTACTTGCACAAGAACCAGCCGACGGCGCGTTGCCCACAGTTCTGGCGGCGGCAGGCACCGAGGCGCGGCGCGGCGGCTATTACGGTCCGCAGAAACTGGGTGAAAGCCGCGGACCTGTAAGTGACGCAAAAGTGGCCCCCTATATCCTTGATCAGGCCACAGCACAGCGTTTGTGGAACGAAAGCGAAAAGCTGGTGGGGCATCGCTGGCAATTGGGTTAGGCGGCCCTAGTCCGCGTCGCGTGGGCCTTTGTCGTCATCCGACAGAATGCGCCACGCGTCGCCCTCAAGGTCGTCATACTGGTTGCTGCGCAGCGTCCACAGAAACGCGGCCAGCCCCAGACCACCAAGGATCAGCGACACAGGGATCAGGAAAACCAGAACGTTCATAACCGGCCCTTCAAGCGCAATGCATTCAACAGCACAGTAATAGAAGACGCCGACATTGCGATAGAGGCAATCAAAGGTGTGGCAAAACCCACCAGTGCCACAGGCACGGCGATGACGTTATACACCGTCGAGATCGTAAAGTTCTCCTTGATCCGCGCCAAAGCCGCACGTGCCACCAAGGGCAGTTCGATCAGCGGTGCAAGGTTGTCATTGAGCAGCACAATGTCGGATGCCGCCCGTGACGCATCTGCCGCCGTCGCGGGCGAAACAGAGGCATAGGCCGCAGCCAATGCACCGATGTCATTCAGCCCGTCACCGACCATCAGCACCTTTTTGCCCTTTTCGGCAAGGGCTTCGATGTAGGCGACTTTTTCAGCAGGGCTTGTCGCGGCCTGCCACGTGTCGATGTTCAAAGCAGCAGCAATGCGCGCCGTCTCATTCGCGTCATCCCCCGACAGCAGATGGACCTGCAGACCAAACGCCTGCCACGCGCGCACCAGTTCGGCCGCCCCGTCACGCAGTTGCGATTGCACGGCGATCTTGCGGGGGGGCTTGTCACCGATCTGGATAAAGGTCCCTGCGCCAGCCCCAAGCCACGCCCCCGATCCCAAGCGGACAGTTTGCCCGTTGTAGACAGCGCTCAGGCCTTTTCCGGCATGTTCCTGCCGGTCTGTGACACGCGCGGGCAGGACACCGTCAAATGCCGCCGCAATCGCCTGCGAAATCGGATGGCTGGCGCTTTGCGTCATCGCGAGGGCCACGCTTTGGGTCTCGGGATCAAGCGCGTCACGTGCGGCGGCAGGCAGGGTCAGCGTGCCGGTTTTGTCGAACACAACCGTGTCGATCTCGGCAAGGCGTTCCAGTGCGGTGCCGTCTTTGACCAAAAGCCCCGCGCGGAACAAACGCCCTGCCGCAGTGGTGGACACAGCCGGAACCGCCAGACCCATGGCACAGGGACAGGTGATGATCAGAACGGCAACAGCGATGTTCAGCGACAAGCGGAAATCACCGGAATAAAGCATCCAGCCCGCAAACGCGAAAAGCGCCAACAGATGCACAACAGGGGCATAAAGCGCTGCGGCCTTGTCTGCCACTGCTGTGTAGCGATTGCGCACTGCTTCGGCCTCGTCGACCATCGTGACCATTTTCCGCAGTGTCGTATCTGCCCCGACCGTCGTGGCGCTGATCGTCAGCGGGCCGGTCATGTTCACTTCGCCAGCGGTGACAGCGGTGCCTGCGATTGCGCCGCTCAACTTGCTTTCGCCGGTCAAAAGGGAACGGTCGATCTGGCTGGCCCCTTCGGTGACCGTACCATCAACGGGAATGCGGCCACCCGGCAGGACATGGACAAGATCGCCAACCGCAAGGTCGGCAAAATCCACCATCTGGCGCACACCGTCGCGCAAACGCATGACGCGCGGCACTTCCAGTGCGGAGAGTTGCGCGGCAGCAGAGGCTGCCGCCTTGCGGCTGCGGTGATCCAGATAGCGCCCGATCAGCAGAAAGAAGGTCAAGGTGACGGCGGCGTCGAAATAGGAATGATGCCCGCCGTAGATCGTCTCGTACAGCGAAATGCCCGAGGCCAGCAGGATCGCCAGCGCGATCGGCACATCCATATTGGTGCGCCCCGCCCTGAGCGAGCGCCAGCCGCTTTGAAAGAAAGGCTGGGCGGAATAAAGCAGTGTCGGGATCGCAATCGCTGCGGTAATCCAGTGGAACATATGCATGGTGGCACCCACGGCACCGGACCAGACGGCCACAGACAGCAGCATGATATTCATGTTGGCAAAACCGGACACCGCAAGGCGCGTCATCAGCCCGCGCCCGTATTCATCTGCGTCTGATCCCAGCAGGCTTGTATCCAGCACCCGCGCTTCAAAGCCCGCCAGTTCCAGCGTGTCGATCAAAGTTTCGGGCGCAACGGGAGCATTCGTGCCGACCGTCACGCGCTTCATGCTGAGGTTCACACGCGCGTTTGCAACGCCTTCGACGCCGCGCAAGATACGCTCGACCCCGTTGATGCAGGCCACACAGTGGATCGCAGGCAGGGACAGGACAATCTGGTCGGTCCCGTTCGAGGCCGCTTTCTCAAGCTGCCCCTCCGGCAGGCCAACACAGGCCGGACAGAAGGCTGCGTCGCTCATTTTGCAGTCAGCGGAAAGCGGCGGCGGAACTTGGTGCCGTCCGGTGCCAACAGTTCAAGGCGCAGGTTCCAGTAGCCGTTCGTCATGGGGACGGGGGCGGTGTACTGCGTGCCGGTCCAGACGAATTCGGGCACAATATCCATATTGACGTTGGTCGCCTGTCCCAGAATGGCGCGGGTCACTTCGGCTTCAAGCGGGGCACCGCGGTGATCCTTGATCTCGACGGTCAGGATGCCGCCGGTTATATCGGCGCTGACATCCCAACCAAGGGCATTTTGTGCTGCGCGATCTGCCTGAAAGGATTGGCTGACAACATAGGAATTTCGCGCCTCCAGTCCGGGGAATGTTGCAACGGCATTCCATGCCAGTATCAGATTGACGGCGATGATGATTCCAAATCCGCCTACCATAAGGCCCAACATGTGCCAGCCGGTAAATTCACGTGTCATTATTGGGCCCTTCCGTTGAAAATGGCATCTTTGTAGGCGCGTTCGCCCGAAGCAAGGTCTTCGACCCAGAACCGCAGGTCTGTGCGGTCTCTTGTGGCTGCCGCATCATCCGGCCGCGCCGAGACATAGACCCGCTGCAAGTAGGTTTCGTTGGCAGGCACAACGACGCTGTTTTGCGATGTGCCTTCAAGATCAATACGCAGGATATCCTCCGAGCGCAGTGACAGATGGAATTCGCGGTCCTCCCCGTTTTTGTTGAGCAGGCGAATATCGTAGATGTTGCGCACAGTTCCGTCAGACAGCACGACAAAGGTCGGGTTGCGCACGGGTGCGACGGTCATTTCGATGTCGGCGCGGACGAAAAGCGCAAACACCAATCCCACACCGATCAATGCCCAAAGCGTCGTATAAAGGATGGTCCGGAACCGCAGGACGTGCTGCCAGATCGCTTTGGCAGGTTTGCCCTTGGCCTCTTCTTCCTGATCGGACAGGGCCAGATAGTCGATCAGACCACGGGGTTTGCCGATCCGTTCCATCACGTCGTCGCAGGCATCGATGCACAGCGCGCAGGTAATGCATTCCATCTGCTGGCCGTCGCGGATGTCGATGCCCGCAGGGCAGACATTGACGCAGGCCATACAGTCAATGCAGTCGCCCGCACCTTCGACCCGCTTTTTGCCGCGCGGCTCTCCGCGCCATTCGCGGTAGGCGACGGTCAGGGTTTCGGGGTCCATCATGGCCGCCTGAATGCGGGGCCAGGGGCACATGTAGTTGCACACCTGTTCGCGCATGAAACCGCCAAAGATAAAGGTTGTTGCTGTCAGCACGCCGATGGTCGCCCAAGCGATGGGAGGTGCGCTGAACGTGGCAAGGCTGACAGCAAGGCTTGGTGCGTCTGCAAAGTAAAAGACCCAAGCACCACCGGTGGCGACCGAAATCAGCAGCCACACGGTCCATTTCGTGATGCGAAGCCGGAATTTACGCAAATTCCAGTCCGCGTTCCAAAGGCGCACCCGCGCATTGCGGTCGCCTTCGATCCAGCGTTCGACAAGGATGAAAAGATCGGTCCAGACCGTCTGCGGGCAGGTGTAGCCGCACCAGACGCGCCCAAGTGCCGAGGTGAACAGAAACAGGCCAAGGCCTGCCATAATCAAAAGACCCGCAACGAAATAGAATTCATGGGGCCAAATCTCGATCCAGAAGAAATAGAACCGCCGGTGGGCCATATCGATCAGAACCGCCTGATCGGGAAGGTTGGGACCGCGATCCCACCTGATCCACGGTGTCAGGTAGTAGATACCCAGCGTGACAGCCATCACCCACCATTTCAGATTGCGGTAGAATCCCTTGACCCGCCGCGGAAAGATCGGTTCGCGTGCGGCATAAAGGGGCTGCGGTTCTGTAGACGACATAATTTTATCCGAGAAATATTTCTGTTCGCTGTCCTCCTTCTAAGTGGTTGGGCGGTGAAAACCTTGATGTGGATCAAGCGTCCCAAAAACATCGCTGAAAAGAAATGTGTTTGTGTTTGCCTTTGCGGCGGCAGGGGGGTCATAAGGCAGCCAATCGCTTCGCGGATCATGCGGGGGCGGCTGACACAATTACCCAATAGGAGAGAGCATGATTGAGCGCATAGAAACCGGTGAACGTTCGTCCAAGATCGTCAAGCACAACGGCGTGGCCTATCTGACCGGTCAGGTGGGTGAGGGCGACACCATTCAGGAACAGGTGCGCGTCTGCCTTGATAAAGTCGACGCGCTTTTGGAGCAGGCCGGATCATCGCGCGAAAAAATGCTGCGCGTCACCATCTGGCTTGCCGATATGAAAGACTTTGCCGGTTTGAATGAGGTCTGGAATGACTGGGTGCCAACGGGTCACGCCCCTGCGCGCGCCTGCGGCGAGGCCAAGCTTGCGCGGCCGGAGTTGAAGGTCGAATTCATCGTTGATGCGGCCTACGACTAGGCCTCTCGCTTTCGGGTGTGAACAGGCGTAAGGCTGGAACATGAAGATCATTCGTCTTGAAGATGCCAATGCCTTGCCGCTTTGGCGCAGGCCCACGTCGCTGCTGTTTGTCATGGCGATGGCGATGCCCATTGCCTTTGCGACATGGTCTGCGCTGCTGAACAACTTCGTGATCGAAGTTGCGGAGTTTGACGGCTCAGACATCGGCTGGCTGCATACGGTGCGCGAAATCCCGGGCTTTTTCGCGATTGGCGTGATCGCCCTGATCATGTTCATCCGCGAACAGATACTGGGTCTGGTCGCCCTGATCATGTTGGGGGCCGCCACGGCAGTGACGGCGCAATTCCCGCAAATGGGTGGTATTCTGGCTGTCACGATGCTGTCGTCGATCGGTTTCCACTACTACGAAACGGTCAACCAGTCCCTGCAATTGCAGTGGATCGACAAAAAGAAGGCCCCGCAGACGTTGGGTTGGATATTGTCGGCAGGGTCCGGCGCGACCTTGATCGTCTATCTGCTGATTGTTGTCAGTTGGGAAAGGTTTGGCCTGACCTACAGCATCGTCTACTGGCTGTCCGGTGGCTTTACGGCTGTGGTCGCGACGATCTGCCTGCTGGCCTATCCGCAGTTCGAGGCCCCGCATCCGCAGGTCAAAAAGATGATCCTGCGCAAACGCTACTGGCTTTATTATGCGCTGCAATTCATGTCGGGCGCGCGGCGGCAAATCTTTGTGGCCTTTGCAGGTTTCATGATGGTCGAACAATTCGGCTTTGCCGTCGATGACATCACCAAGCTGTTCATGGTGACCCTGCTGATCAATATGTTTGCGGCCCCGCTTTTGGGGCGACTGGTGCAGGTTTTTGGCGAACGCCGTGCATTGGTGTTTGAATATGTCGGCCTGTGTCTGGTGTTCTTTGCCTATGGCGGTATCTATTATTTCGGCTGGGGCGTGGTGCTGGCGACGGCGCTTTACATTATCAACCATCTGTTCTTCAGCCTCGCCCTTGCGATCAAGACCTACTTCCAGAAAATCGCCGACCCGCAGGATATCGCGCCCACGGCGGCCGTGGCCTTTACCATCAACCATATTGCGGCTGTCTTCCTGCCTGCTCTGCTTGGGTATGTCTGGCTGCAATCGCCCGGTCTGGTGTTCCTGATGGCGGCTGGCATGGCGATTATTTCACTGCTGCTGTCGCTGATGATCCCGCGTCACCCCGCCCCCGGTCACGAGACCGTGTTTCAGGGGCGTTTGTTGGCCGCTGCCGAGTAGCAAATCCGCGCAGGTGCATTATATCATCCGTACCCCAACAGGAGGCATTTGATGTTTTTTATGAACCGCGCGAAATCTGAAATGGTCACACCAGAGGCCGCATTGCCCGGTCGGAGCACCCCGATCCCCACGGCACAGACGCATTATGTCTACGGCACACCATTGACCGCCGAGGTCCCCGCCGGTCTGGAAGTCGCCATGTTCGGCATGGGCTGTTTCTGGGGCGTCGAGCGGATGTTCTGGAAGCTTGATGGCGTGCAATCCACCATGGTGGGCTACGCGGGCGGCTATACCCCGAACCCGACCTATGAAGAAGTATGCAGCGGCAAGACCGGCCACAACGAGGTGGTGCGCGTGGTCTATGATCCCGCTGTGATCTCTTATGAGCAGCTTTTGCAGGTCTTCTGGGAAGGGCATGACCCCACTCAGGGCATGCGGCAAGGCAATGACATGGGCACACAGTACCGGTCGGGCATCTACACCTATTCGGAGACGCAA